>NZ_DAHVHV010000042.1:0-18790 GCF_027317285.1 Ferrovum sp.
AAGGTAACACCTGTTCTTGATCAAGGAGAGAATACGATGTCACAGCCCCACATTGCCGTCAGGACCGTATCCGTGAAACTCGATTCGGACACCCGCACCCGTATTGAAAACCTGGCTGAAGCCCGTCACCGTTCGGCGCATTGGGTCATGCGTGAAGCCATCAGCCAGTATATCGACCGGGAGGAAAAGCGCGAGGCCTTTCGACAAGACGCCATCCAGGCGTGGGGAGAATACCGGGAAACCGGCCTGCACGCGACCGCCACAGAGGTCGATACATGGCTTGCCAGTTGGGGAACTGAAAACGAATTGTCAGCGCCCGTATGCCACGAGTGATTTACGCTCCAGGCGCCATTTGCGACCTGCAACGGTTGCGGGAATTCTTGCGCCCAAAGAATCCCGTCGCGGCCAGGCGAGCGGCTGATACGATCATCAAAGCCGTGCAAGTGCTTGCACTTCAACCACAGATAGGACGACCCGTTGAGGATATGCCCCCCGAGTACCGGGAATGGCTGATCGACTTTGGCGACAGCGGTTATGTGGCGCGTTACCGCTTTGACCGGAGTTTAACGCCCTCAAAAAAATATTCATAACGATCAGTATATTACGAATCAAAAAAAATCGGAGTGGCACTACATGCTCGTAATTTTGGTTCAACTGATCAGTTTTTTCGTACCTCCTGGAGCAGGGTTGGTTCCCAATGTCCGGTAAATTTTCATTAAGTCGGGTTCGGCCACGGTGCATTTGCGCACATTCAATGTGCGCCCATCACGTTGCTGGAATGAGGCAGTGACGCGACGTTGTACACTCATCGTTTCGCGTAGGCTGGCCCAACTGTCGTGGATGTCTGCCTTCTTCAGTTTCGCTCGTAGTACCTGCACGGCCTGATAGGCCAGCACGGTGATGAAGAGATGCCCATCTGCACGCTCCTCTTTCGAATGATAGACCGGACGCAAGCCCAACTCGCTCTTCAGGCTGCGGAATACGCTCTCCAGATCCGTCAGCATCGTATAGGTACGCCACAGTTTTTCTTCGTCCCAAGTGGTCTCGTTGCTGCGCAGGCAATATATGCCAGGATGCGTCGCCATCGTGCCGTCCACCGGCACCTTGTTCCATGTCAGTCCCGTGACCAACTTGCCGGATTCATCCGCGATAAGTTCGACTTGGTAATGCTGGCTGGCTCCCCGGCTCTTCTCCTTGAGGCGACCAATGCGCTCCAATAACTTGCCATGGCGCTTCTCGCCGCGTGGCTTGGAAAGCCCCTCGACGATCTTTTGCAACCCGGCCTCAAAGCCCGTGGCAAAGCGCTCAACTATGGCGCTTTCTTTCTTCTCCCGGCCCGGAGAGTGGCAATACAAACGAACTTCTTTGCCGTCCTCGCCGATTTCTTTCTGGATACGCAGAGGATCTCCCCCCGCAGTTTCAATGTTGATGGCCTGGGTTTCGTCAAATTGCCTCACCCTGTCACGACTGACCACCAAATAGCGATAACCGTGTTCGACCAGCCAACCGACATTGGCTTCGGTCGCAATTCCCCGATCCATGATGACCAGTGCGCCTTGTGGGGCATTCAGGCCCTTCAACATCCCCTCCAATGTACCGCATTCAGCCACATTTCCAGCAAAGGTTTTGGAGCGGCGCACAAAGCCGCTGCCATCGAGTACCAGGCCCAGTGTCACCAAGGGGCAGTCGCTACGTTTCTCCTTTGAATGCCCCCGTTGCGCTTTTGCATTCCCCTCGACATCGCCTTCAAAATAGGTGTTGGTCAGGTCATACAAGGTTACCGTCTCATCCAAACCAAAAAGCGTCTGGACGGCAGAAAATATATGTTCTTCAATGACTTGTCGGTGCTTCATCAATACATCAGAGGCGTGATACAGGCGTGTGTGTGGCATGGCTTCAAAATCGAAGTCAATCAACTCGCCCAGCCCACTGTGCCGTTGCAGCCAGTTCCATGTCGCCAACTCCGATGCCGGTTTGGTCATGCGTCCGATTACATTGCCCAGAATCGCCGCACGCATGACGCCATTGATCCCCAGTTCGCTCAGTTTCTCGACAAAACCGAGTTGTGACAGGGCATATAGCCCCAGACTCTCGACGCCGACCGAGCGCGGTTTCGTCAGTTGCAATGAGCCGACATCCACTTCCTGGAAATCGTGCCTTGGGGTGTCCGTGGCCACCCTCGGTTCGCTTGCCACACCCTGTGGCCTCTCGATCAGACGCCCGGCATAGCGTTGCGCGGCTTTCTCAATGGCTTCCGGAACAGTGTCCTGAATCATGACGGCTTGGCCACCAATCAATTCTTCAATGCGCCGACACAGCAAAGGCCAGTCTTCCTGGTGGACGGGAAAATGCCTCCCCAAATTCAGCAAGGTGATTTGGCGCACTTTGCCACCGATGCGTTCAGTACGGACGAGCCGGTGGGTGACGTAGGATTCCCCGGTGGCTTTGTTGTTGGTTCTGGTTTGGCGAATAAACATTCCATGATGCTACCAGAAAAGCAAGGGGTTTTATCTAATCAAGTAAAATATTATGGCACTACACAACGATATTGCCAAAAACAAAAAAACGAATGCTTTATAATCAACGAATTATAGAAATTCGTTCAGAAAAATTGTCGATATCTTCGCTTATTCCGTTAAAGGTGGGTTGAGGGGGAGACGGTCACCATTCTGGCGGTGCGTCACCAAAAGGAGGCGGGTTACTACTGAACGCCTGCATGGTAAATGGCTTCATAGTGATCGACCATGGCTTTCAGACTGAATCGGTCGAGCGCAGTTTGGCGCGCATGGTTCTTTTGCTGAACCAGCGTGAGTGGATCGAGCAGGTAACCGAGCAATGCGTGAACCAGGGCAGGGACCTCATTGGAAGGGATGAGGGATCCGTCGATGCCGGGCGTCACGAGTTCGGGGTTTCCGCCCACCTGGGTAGCGATGACGGGGACTCCCGAAGCCATGGACTCCAGAAGAGTATTGGAGATGCCCTCCGCCAGGGAAGGCAGCACGAACAGATCCAGATGGCGCAGGAGGGCGGGGATGTCATGGCGGGCGCCGGGCAACCAGACCCGCCGGGTCAGTCCGGCCTGGTCCAGCACGGCTTGGCAGGGCTGTCGGAGGGGGCCGTCGCCGATCATGACCAGTCGCAGGGACCCGGCCAGTTCCGGGGGGGCGGTTTCCACCAGGGTGATGAAGGCACGGGCCAGGAGCAGGGGGTTCTTGACGGCCTGCATGCGTCCCACGGTGCCGATCGTGAAAGTTTTTTCGGTCGGGGAAGAAAAGGGGAAAGGGCTGGGTTCGCCATCTTCGCGGGGACGGAAACGTTCGGTGTCCACCCCGTTGTAGAATTGAAAAACCTTGTGCCGGGGAATGCCGACTCCTTGAGTCAGGTAGTCTTCCAGATCCCGGGAGAGGGCAATGACCCGATGGGTCAGAGGCAGTAACAACCGTCGAAACCACCGGTGTTTTTCATTGCTGCCGTCCAGATCCGACATGTCGCGACCATGCTCGCCGTGAATCCTGTAAGGAACGCCCGCCAGCAGGGCCGGAACCATGGCCACCAGACTGGTGAGATTGCGGGTATGGACGATTGCGGGTTTGAGTTGCCTGAAATGACGCCAGAGACGCCCGTAGACCCGCAGGTCCTTGCCTTCCTTCTTTTCCAGGTCGATCAGGAGGACATCCCTGCGCCGGAGGCGTTGGGCAAACGCCGGGTCATGCCCTTTGAGGCATAAGATGACATGTCGGAACCGGTCCTCGGGCAGATGGTTGATCAGGTTCACCAGCCCGTTTTCCAACCCGCCCACATCCAGGCGATAGATGATGTGGGCGATGAGCGGGCGGGGGTCCGGTGGCATCACTGGGGACGGGATGGGTTGAGGTGTTCCAGCGCCTGCTGGACGTCCGGGATCATGGCCTGGCTGAAGGCCTGAAGATTCTGTCGTGCCTGCGCGGTATCGTCCAGGAGGATGGGGGTGGAAAATACCACCACGGCAGCGCCATCGCCCTGACCTTTGAGGACGGACCATGCTTCCCATGCCTTGACGGCATAGGGACTGGAGACCCAGCGCCCATCCACCCAGTAGCAGTGCCACGCCAACCGGTGCTGGTTTTCGGAGCGAATCAGGGTTTCCGTGAAGGGAAGCGGGGTAACCTGCCCGGGAAAGGACAGGGGGTGCGCGGATTCGTGGATTTTACCCCAGTGGTGGTCCTGGGGAATCACCAGGGTATTGCCCGAGGTGATCAGGGAGGTTCCCTGGGTCTGATGGTGATAATAGGCGATGAAGGCCGTGACGGGCGGCTGGCCCCCCGGGCGGACATAGGCTTCCTCGAGTTTGATTCGCGCCTCGGTGTAATGCGCTGTCCAATGGTCGCTGTCGAGGGGGGCCGAAGACCAGGGGGAAGGGGCCGTGAGGGCAAGAGAGGCGGGGACTGCGGAAGACTGGGACAGGTGCTCCAGATGGTTCACATGCCAACGGGGGAGGACGGCAAGGAGCACCAGCAGTCCGAGGGGGGCCAGTTTTACGCCGGGGCGGGGAGCAGCAGCACCCTCCAGAGGAAGAGAAATTTCCGGGTGGGAGGGGGTCGGTGCGGGCCCCTCCCGAAAAAAAGAGCCGATCCAGAACAGCAGGAACATGACCAGTCCAAAAAACAGCCAGCCATAGATGAGGTGGTCCACGCCCACTGCCAGCCGCATGCCGCTGAGGTGACCGATCAGGATGATGAGGTAGGCGCGCACGCCATTGGCGGCCACAGGTACCACGAGGGAAGCCAGCAAAAACAGGAGTTTTCTGGGCCAGTGCCGATAGGCCAGGTGCGCAAACAGGACACCCAGGGTCAAAGAGGCGATCAGGTAGCGCAAACCGCTGCAGGCCTCCACCACCGACCAGTTGCCGGTGGGAAGGGTCAGAAAATTCCCTTCCCGGTAAACCGGTATCCCGGTCAGACGGATGGCGACCGTGGCAAAATCGGCGGTGAAGTCCATCAGCGGCGGGATCAACGATTCTCCAAAAGGGACGGCCAGAAAAAGGAACAGGAGAGGAAAGAGCAACTGGCGGAAAGCCGCGTTGCCGATTTGTGACCAGGTGGCGCACACGATCATGCCCACCAGGGAGAATTGTTGAATGACCATGGCGTTGGACACTTTTCCCAGTTCCCAGGCCAGGGCACACAAGGCGAAGCCGACCAGGGCCAACCGGCTGACGCTCGGGGAAATGTTTTTCAGGGCTTCCCGTTCACGCCAGATCAGCCAGAGAGAGAGAAAGGGGATCAGCCCGCCGTGCAGGTAGGTTTCATTGCCCAGCCAGGTTTGTACGGTGAAGCGGACCACGGGGTGGAACCAGAGCAGCAACAGGAGCGCCATGGCCGCGCTGGTGGCCAGGGGTCTTTGCCATGCCGGGGAAAAACCGCTCATGAGGCGACCTGCCTTGTTCGGGCCGAGGAAAGCAGGTCGTCGACGGCGCCCAGATTGGTCGCCCAGTCGAAGTGCCGGATGACCCACTGACGGTGGGAGGCCAGCCGTTGGGGCGTGCCCTGTAGCCAGGGTTGTGCGCCCGTCACCCATTCTTCCGGCCGGGTGGCGGTTTGGCAACCGACTCCCAGGGCTCCGGTTTCCAGTCCTTCCATGGCTTGTGGGCTGGTCAGCACGGGCTTTTCCATGGCCAGAGCTTCCAGGATCTTGTTCTGGATACCGCGCGCAATGCGCAGAGGCGCCACCACCAGATGGGCATGGGCGAGGTAGGGGCGGACGTCGGGCACCCGTCCGGTCACCTGGATGCCCTCCCGGTCAGCCAGTTGCCGGACGCTGTCCGTGGGGTTGGACCCCACGATGTAAAAGTGGAGGTTGGGGTGAAGACTGCAGAGGTGGGGGAAAATGGTTTTGCCAAACCAGGTCACGGCCTCGGCATTGGGCCAGTAATCCATGGCCCCCGTGAAAACCAGGGCGATCTGCGCCGGGGGATAGGGGTTGGGATGAGTGAGGTCCGGATCGAAGTAACGGGTATCCACGCCATTGTTGTACCAGTGAACTTTGGGCGCGCAAAGGGGAGCCCGTTCACAAAATACGCTGGCTTCATGGGCCGACACGAACAGGGAAGCGTCGAAGGTGGCGGCGATATGCCGTTCATAGTCCAGCAACCGGCGCCCTTCCCGGCGATACAGCTGGTTCATGGGCCAGGATCTGGCGCGGGCGTACTGGGTCCATTTGTCCGAATCCAGGTCCACGAAGTCCATCAGGCGGTATGCCTGGGGATATCTTTCGACATATTGGGCCATGGATGAGGAGAAAACGACGATGTGCCGGATCGGCTCCCTTTGCATGACCGCATCGACCCACTGCTGGAGGGGAGCCTGGTAATAATAGGGCAGGGTGAGGGCTTGTCCCGTCCATAACCCTTTCAGGCTGGATACCCTGGATTGTCTGGGGTTCAGGGGAAGAAAACAGGTGGACGCACAGAGGGCTTTGACCTTGTCCTGATACGACCAGTCCTCGGGATCATCGATGAAGGTGCCCAAATGGATGGCGTAATGCCGTGCCAGGTGTTCGAGCAGATGATAGGAACGGATCTTGTCCCCCTTGTTGGGCGGGTAGGGAATGCGGTGGACCAGAAACAGAAGGGGTTCCATCAGCCCAGATACTTGACCAGTTGGGGACCGAGCCAGTTTGCCACCGGCATGGGCAAGCGCCGCCATGCCTGGATGAAGAGCCGGTATTTCGGATTGAGGGGGTTCTGGTCCGGGACCTCGGTGGCCTCATAGAGCCGATATTCGTAGTGCAGGGGGACGGGTTCGAATCCCCAGTTCTTTTTGAAATGGTAGGATCCCGTGCCCAACTTGCTGCGCCCGTAATCGAAGATCCGATAACCTCCTTCGCAACTGCGGCGCAGCAATTCCCAGTACTTGAAGTCATTGGCGGCGAGATTGCGGGCTGCCAGGGTATCGCCGGCATAGTAGGGGAGCACTTCATCCCGGAAATAGAAGGTCAGGACGCTGCTGACGACTTGCTGATCCTTCAGGACCGACAGGACCTCGCAATCCTCACCGAAGGTGGATTTCAACAGGGCAAAGTAACGGCGCGGGAAGGTAGGCGTGCCATGCCGCAGCATGTTGTCCGCAAAAACCTGATAGAACCGTTCGACGGTGTCGTCGATTTCGCTGACCAGGCCATTCTTGATTCCGCTGCGGACCATGGCCCGTTGTTTGCGCGGGATGTTTTTCATGTTCTGTTCCGGATCGGGGTCGATTTCCCGCCGAAACGTGACATACAGTTCCTTGCGGGGCCAATCGGGGTGCAGGGAATCCCTTTGCCGATATTCCAGATGGTCCACTTTCAGGGTGCCGGCCAGATCCTGGGCAGCCTGGTCCAGTTGCCGGGTGGCTTCAGGCGAAAGAGCGGCAATTCCCCCATAGACGCAAAAAGGCAGGGATGACAGGGAATGCCCAAAGTAGAAATGGCGGATCTCGGCCAGGGGCAGGACACCCTGGATGCCCTGGGCATTTTCTGCCAGAAGGAAGTGGGTCCGATGACCGAAGGTTTCCTCGATGATTTTTTTCCAGCCGGAACGGTGAAAAAAAGTGGCCTGGGGACAGGCGCTGACAAAGGCATCCCAGGCCGTCTCATCGGCGGTCGTCATGGGGCGGACGGTCAATTCAGTCATGCGACATCCTGTAAAAAAATCCGATCGACGCGGTCCCAGTGGAAATCGCGCAACAGCGCCGACACTTTCCCTTTCATCCGCGCCAGATTGACATAGTGGCGAAACCGGCTTTTCAGATCCACCCCGGCTTGACGGGGTTGGTGGGGATCGATTTCCCAGGGATGGAAATAGAACATGCAGGATTCTCCCTCGATCCGGTTGACGCGTTGCAGCAGCCAACGGGACAGGGGATAGGGCATGAGGCGGAAGTATCCCCCTCCGGCTGCCGGGAGGTGGCGTCCCGCGAGTCTGGCGGTGGTGGGCGGAATTTCCAGAATACCGGTGTGGCCCCGGGGATGAAAACGGAAACGGGGGCAGTCGGGCATGCCATAGTGATCATGCTGGATGGGATAGATGCTGGAACTGTAGTCGTACCCTTCCTCGTGCAGGATGTCCAGGGCCCACAGATTAGCGACGCCAATGGAGAAACTGGGGGCCCGGTAGCCCCGCACCCGTTGTCCGCCCAGGTCCTCCAGCAATTGCTTGCTGTGCCGTACGTCGGCGCGGAATTCCTGCGGGGATTGCTGGTTGGCGCGGTAATGGTCATAACCGTGGCTGGCCAGTTCATGTCCGCCCGCCAGGATCGAATGGACGAGGCCCGGATAGCGCTCCGCAATCCAGCCCAGGGTAAAGAAGGTGGCATGGGCCCGATGATGGTCGAGCAGGGACAGGATGGTCTCCATGTTCTGTTCGATGCGGCAGGGCAGGCGGGGCCAGTCCTCGCGGCGGATGTAGGGCGCGAAGGCCGAGACCTGGAAATAGTCTTCGACATCGATGGTCATGGCATTCAGGCGGGGCATGGGGTCATATTCCCGGCGCGACGAAGTGGGGATTGAAGGCGGCGCGCAACTGCGCGACGATGCGCGCGGCGGCTTGCCCATCCCAATAGTCCGGAATCCGCCCGGCCTTTCCATGCCCGGCCAGGATGTTCCGGACGGTGTTCAGGATGCGGACCCGATCCTGGCCGACGATGGTGTTGCTGCCCTGATCCACCGTGATGGGGCGTTCGGTATTTTCGCGCAAGGTCACACAGGGGATGCCCAGGGCGGTCGTTTCTTCCTGGATGCCTCCTGAATCCGTCAGGAAAAGTCGGGCCTCCTTCATGAGGCCCAGCAGAGGCAAATACCCCAGGGGGGGAAGGATGGCCAGGGTGGGAAGATGCAGGAAATCCGTCAAACGGAATTCGTCGATCTTCTGGCGCGTGCGCGGATGCAGGGGAAAGGCGAGGGGAATCTGGCGCGAGACTTCTGCCAGCGTTTCCAGAAGATTCCTCAGGATCGCCGGGTCGTCCACGTTGGAGGGACGGTGCAGGGTCAACACCCCGAAGGATCGGGGAGCGCCCGAGAAAACGGCAGGCAGTCCGTTCCCGGAAAAGGTCGTGGCGGCAGGAATGGCGCGGGGAAGATTCTGATGCAGGGTGTCGATCATGACATTGCCGACAAAATGAATTTTTTCCGGATCGATGCCTTCCCGGATCAGGTTGTCCCTGGCCTGAAGTTCGGTGGTGAAGAGAAAGTCGGAAATCTGGTCGGTCAGGATCCGGTTGATCTCTTCGGGCATGGCCCGATCAAAACTGCGCAGCCCCGCTTCCACATGGATGACGGGAACCTGTTTCTTGGCGGCAACCAGGGCACAGGCAATGGTGGAGTTGACATCGCCCACCACCAGGATGGCGGAGGGGTTCGAGGCCTCCAGGACCGGCTCGAACCGTTCCATGATTCTGGCCGTTTGTCCGGCATGGGTCCCCGACCCCACCTCCAGGTCGATGTCCGGCGGGGGAATGCCCAGATCGGAAAAGAGTTGCTGGTACATGGCCTCGTCGTAATGCTGCCCGGTATGGACCAGTTGAGCGCGCAACCCCGAATGCTCGGCGCGCAGCGCGCTCAGGATCGGGGCGATTTTCATGAAATTGGGCCGTGCGCCCACGACGCACAGGATCAGGGGGAGGGAGGGATCACAGGTCATGTTGGTCGATGATCTCATTGGAGGATGGGGCGCTGCTGAACATGGACCTCATCAGGGTGGCGACGTTTTTGTTGATCGTGTTCGTCATCAGCATCAAGGCATTCTGGGTGGCTTCCAGCCGATCCAGACGGGATTCGAAGGTGGACAGAAAGGCCAGCGCCAGGGGATCAGAGGTGCTGCCGTCGGAAGGCGGAGTCAGGTGGGATGCGGGCAAGGGATCGTGCGAGTGGGTGACTTCCTTGCGCAGATCCTGGATGACCTCCTCCACGTCTGTCACCAGGATCTGATGTTTTTCCTCGAGCATGCCGAACACCAGGATCCGGTCGCATAACGAATTGATCTTTCTTGGAATTCCCCCCGTGAATTCGTGTATCAGGGAAAAGGCATCGGGGGTGAAGGCGGGGTCATGGGCCCAGCCCGACAGGCCCAGGCGGTGTTCGATGTATTCCCGGGTTTCTTCCTCTTTCAGGGGACCCAGATGGTAGGACGCGATGACCCGCTGGTTGAGTTGCACCATCTGCGGGCTTTGCAGGGTATTCCGGAATTCGGGCTGACCGATCAGGAAACTCTGCAGCAGGGACTGATTGTCCAGTTGATAGTTGGAGAGCATCCGCAACTCTTCCACGGCCTTGGGGGTCAGGTTCTGGGCCTCATCGACGACGATCAGCACCCGTTTTTTCTGCTGGACCGAGCGTCTGAAAAACATTTGCAGGTTATTGAGCAGAACGGCTTTGGACAGGGACTCATGGGGCAATCCGAACCCGTTCGAGATCGTTCTCAAAATGTCATCGGCATCCAGGTGGGTGCTGACCAGGTGGGTGCTGAGGATATTGTCCTGACCGATGGTTTCAAAGAGTTTTCTGACCAGGAGCGTTTTGCCCGCCCCCACTTCGCCCGTGATGACGATGAACCCTTCCCCCAGGGACAGGCCGTAGTTGAGATAGGACATGGCGCGCTTATGTCCGCTGCTGGCGAAGAAGAAGCCGGGGTCTGGGCTCAACTGGAAGGGCTTGGAAGTCAGGTGGTAAAACGAGGTATACATGGCGTGGCGTGTGGGTCCGGAATTCGTGATCGGGCGGCAGGAACGGGGATCGGGTCAGAAGATGAAATTCAGTCCCGCAATCAGGGCGTTTTCCATGAAACTGTAGCCACCGATGAATCCCGCTCCGTTCATGTACTGATGGCGGTAGGTCAGGGAACTGGATACCTTTTCGGTGAGTTTGTCCGAGATCCCCATCAGCAGGAAATTGTTGGTTTCCTGCCCCGGCAGGTTGGCCATGGAATAGCGGGTGTAGGTATCGGAAAAGGTGGCGGTGAGGACCGGATTCAACTGGTTGGACCAGGTGAAGGTTGCCCCGGAAGTATCGAATGTGCCAAAGGCCAGATAATTCTGGAACTGTAGGAAGGGGTTGTTGAGAGAGGCGGCGCCGGGCTGCTGCAACGGAAGGATCTGACTGTCGAACAGGGTGAACAATAGCGTGTTCCGGGTAGTGGTGATCCCGATACTGGACTGGAAGGTTTTGCTCAGAAAAATCTCGTTGGTGATGACGTTCATGCCAAACAGGGAGGCCTGGGGGCCCAGTGCGGACAGGATTTGCTGGATGGTCTGTTGGCGCTGGGCCGGATCGGTGATCTGGTTGAGCAGCAACTGATCCAGGGCGGCGGCGGGGGGCAGGTATTGCTGCCCCATGCTGGACATGACATCCTGGTGGTAGCCGGCCTGGACCATGACATGGTGCATGCGGTGGCTCAGGTTCAGCAGATAAGTCCGGCCGTAAAACCGCTCGCCCGCACTCATGTCCAGGTGGGTGCGCTGGGAGGGGCTCCAGCCATAGCCGACATTCCAGAAAGCGCCCTGGGGGCGGGGTCCGAAATAGACAAAATTGTCGTTTTCGTAGCCGACTTCCGAGGTGAGTTTGAAGCGGGGGGTGATCAGATACCCCAGATCTGCCGTCAGCAGGGAAATCGTGGAGTTGGGGTATCCCGTAAAGACGGTCTGGTTATTGTTGTAATCCAGTTTCCACAAAAAATTGGTGAATTCGGCCCCATTGGTGACATACAGGTCGGCAATGTTGGAACTGCCGGAAAAGTCATACCCCGGATTGAATCCTACTTGAGCGGGATTGAAGCCCCCCCCCCCATAAAGCGCCGGTCCCGCCGCACTGAAATTCGTGAGGCTACGGGTCAACTTGGCCTGGGCAATGAATTCCTCATCGAAGTTGTGCACCAGGGTGGGGCTGATGGTTTCGGTGGTGACATTGGCCACGTTCCCGGTCAGGTTGGCCCCATTGGCGCTGACAGGGCCAAAGAGGGTCAGGGGTTGCTGACTGATGGTGGAAAAGGCGTCGATAAAGAAGGTTTTCTTGACCAGTTCCAGATCAGCCGAGGCATTCAACTGGTTGTAATAGGTATGTTCCCAGCCATAATTGTTGTAGATCATGTCCAGCAGGGAATAATCGATGTTCAACTTCAACTGGCTGCCGTTGTCCTTGATGTTGATGCCGGGGGTCAACTGGGTGATGAACCCGGGAGTGGCCTGGCTGCCGGGGGCCAGGGTCAGGTTGTCCGTGTAGGTTTCCGAGGTGTTGAAACGCGGCGTGATGGTCAGGGTGTCGGCATGGGCGGCGCCCGACTCGATGGCCGCCAGGAGGAACAGAAGACCGGCGCGAGGGACCGGACTACGCCTGCTGACCATAACCGTATCCATAGCCGTAGCCATAACCATAGCCCCCGATGGAGAGATGGGGAGAGGCGCGGTTGATGATCAGGCCCACATAGCCGCAATGTTGCACCAGCGTCAGCGCGGATCTGAGCGCCGGTTGGGTGGTGGAGGCGGCGTCCACTACCATGACCACCTGGCCCATGTGCGTGGATAACACGCTGGATTCGGTGGTGACCAGCAGCGGCGGAGAATCAAACAGAATCAGTCGGTCGGGGTAGCGCCCCGACAGATCGTCCAGCAAGTGGGCCATGGCTTCGCTGGCCAGCAGTTCGGTGGCATTGCGCGTCGATTTTCCGGCGGGAAGCAAAGTGAGATTGGCGATGGAGGTCTTGATCAGGACCTCCGAAAGCGGCAGTCCGGGATTCCGGATCAGGTCGAGCAGGCCCAGTTCCGCCTGTATGCCCAATAACTTCATCTGGCTGGGTTTGGAGACATCCGCATCCACCAGCAATACGGTCCGGTCCATCTCCATGGCAATGCTGATGGCCAGGTTGAGGGCGCAGAAGGATTTCCCATCGCCGGGCAGGGCACTGGTGACCATGATCAGGTTGCTGTTCTTTAACTTCTTCTCGCCACTGAACGCATTGTTGAGAAGCGGGCGCTTGATCATGCGAAACTCTTCCGCTGTCAGCGAATACTCGCCTGAGGGGGTGACGATATTCAGGTGACGCAGACGCTCGAGGTCGATTTTTGAAAACAGGGGCGTGCTGGCCTCCGCTGTCTTTTGCTCTGCCGGCGCTTCGGAAAACGGATCTTCGGAAGGCGGGAGCGGACGTGGCACTCCGTCTGGCGGGACCGGCGCGGATTCCTGGACCAGGTCGATGCCCTTCAATTCGGGGGCGGCAGGGGCTGCGGTCCGTTGTTCCAGTTTGCCGGCGGCTTTTTCGATGATACTCATTGCGCAGCACTCATCAGATATTTGGTCATGATCCCCGCGTAAGTCACGAATAGTCCGCCCAGGCCGACTCCCTGAAAAATCCTGTTCCGGTGTTTCAGGGCGCGGGACTGCGGGTTTTCAATCAGGGTGATGATCCCCAGCAGGGGGAAATCGGTGATGGCTTCGATGCTCTTTTTCGAGCGTACCAGCGGCTTGATCTGCCCTATCAGGAAGGCCAGGGCCAGGCCGCAAACCAGTGCCCCGAGCAGGACGATGGAGGCCAGCAAGGGTCTGTTCGGGAATGAGGGGGTCAGGGGAACCCTGGGGGGGTCGATGACCTTGAAATCCACGATGTCCGTCTTGTTCTGCATTTCGCCCGATAATTTCGCGGACTCTCCCCGCGACAGCAGGGTTTCATAGTTCTTTTTGTAGATGTCGTAGTTCCGGGTCAGTTGGGCGTATTCGGATTCCACTTCCGGAATCCGGTTGGCCTGGCCCCGCAACTGGGCATATTGGCTGTGATAACTCTCCAGTTTTCCCTTCAATGCGTCGGCCTGTGCGGTGGCTTCCACCAGGGAAACGTTCAATTGCTGATAGAGTGAACTGGGGCCAGAACCGGACAGGGGCTTGCGGGATCTGGATTCTTTCTTCTTCGAGGCTTCCAGTTCTTCGATCAGGTTCTTGGTGGCGACGATATCGGGATATTGGTCGGTATATTTCAGTCTCAGGGTATCGAGATTCTTTTTGAGGCTCTCGATGCGCGCATCGATTTCAGGGGTATTGGAAGAAGTGATGGCGTCGGTGAGCAGGGTGGGATCTTCGCCGGACAACTGGCGTTTGAGGGAATCGCGCCGGTTTTCTGCCTCGTGGAGTTCCATTTCGGTTTGGCGCATCTGATCCTGCATGTCCGAAATCTTTGAAAAATAGTCCTGTCCCATTTCGCCGGGCATCAACCCCGCATTCTTGATCTTGAAGTTCTTGAGTTCATTTTCGGCGGTTTCAAGTTTGGCTTCATAGTCCTTGAGTTGTTCTTCGATGAACTTCTGGGAGGAGGAGAGGTCCTTGCGGCTGCTGCCCAGCCCGTTTTCCACAAAAATGGTGAGCAGGGCCTGCACCACCTTGCGGGCCAGAGTCGGATTCCGGTTTTCGTAGGCAATGGTGTACAGGTCGCCATAGCCCGTACTTTTCAGGGTGAGGTTCTTGTTCAAATCGGCAATGACCCCCTCCATTTGCGCAGGGGTCTTGGCGAGCAGGTCCATATCCGTCATGCGCGCCACCTTTTCCAGGTTGGGGCGACTGATCAGGGTGTTCGCCATGATCGTTACCTGTTCGTTGACGTTGGGTTGAACGGTGATGCCCGAGAGCAGGGGGCGCAGGAGCGACTGACTGTCCACATAAACCCGGGCAGTGGCCTGGTAACGATCCGGGATGTTGAGCATGCCGATCCAGCCGATACAGGCCACGCACCAGGCCGTCAGGATGACGTGCCAGGGTCGGCTCCGAATATCGGCGAAGTAACCGGACAGTTGATCGAGCAGATCGTGCATGTTCATTGGCCTCGTCGAGAGGTAGTCATGGTTTGGAGGGGCGAAGTGAACGCGCGGGTAGAGTGGTCGGGGCGTTATCCTGTCCGTTTCATCAAAAGAAACTTTCCGGAATGATGAGCACGTCGCCGGGCAACATGGGAACGTTGGCGCTGATGTCGCCATCCCGCATCAGGTTCTGGAGCTTGACGCGGAATTGCTCCTGCTTGCCGTTGACGGTACGCAGAATGGTGGCGCGGTTGCCGGCGGCGTAATCCGTGATTCCCCCCACGGCGATCATGACATCCATGAGTGTCATGTGCTCGTTGTACTGGAGGGTCTGGGGCTTGGTGGCCTGGCCGATCACGCGAATCTGCTGGTTATAGGGTCCCACGAATTTTTCGACGATGACCGTGACCACGGGGCTTTGAATGTACTTGGCCAGGGTTACTTCCAGGTCACGAGCCAGTTGGGTCGGCGTTTTTCCGGCAGCCTGCATGTCCTCGGCCAATGGGGTGGAAATTTTGCCGTCGGGTCGGACCGGGAGCGCTTCAGAGAGTTCCTTGTTGTGCCATACCATGATCTTGACCGTATCTCCGGGGCCGATGATGTAGTGGTAATGGTCTGGTTCGGTGATGTTCGTGGGAGCAGGGGGGCGGGAGGTCGAGCAACCCACCATCGCCAGAGTGCAGAGTGCCAGTCCGGAAGTTGTTAAATAACCGAGAAATTGACGCATTTTTTGGTTTATGTTCACAGCAATTTTCCCCTAAAATGAACCTGCAGCTTTAATTGTACAGACGGGCTAACGAGCGCCCTTTCCCCACAAAACCGTTTGAACCGTCTTCATGAGAATCATGATGTCCAGGAAGAGGCTGTGATTCTTCACATAGTACAGGTCGTACTGGAGTTTTTCCAGCGTATCCTGCTTGGAAGAACCGTAGGGATAACACACCTGCGCCCAACCGGTAATGCCGGGTTTCAGATTATGCCGATGTTTGTAGAGAGGGAATTCGGCATTGAATCCGTCGACAAAGGACGGACGTTCCGGACGGGGTCCCACGAAACTCATGTCTCCACGCAATACATTGAAGATCTGGGGGAGTTCATCGATGCGAAATTTTCTCATGATGGCCCCAAAACGGGTGATCCGGGTATCGTTGACCGAAGCCCAGACCGCCTGCCCCGTCTTCTCCGCATCCTTGCGCATGCTCCGGAATTTGTAGATCGTGAAGGGCTGGCCGAACTGACCCACGCGTTCCTGGGTGTAGATGATGGGGCCCCCCCTTCCTTCCAGGGCCACGAGCAGCGCCGCCGCCAGCATGAGCGGAAAACTGACGACCAGAAGGATCGATGAAACGAGGATGTCGAACATCCTTTTGACGATCAGGCCATGCTGAAAGCCATCCGAGTACATCAACCAGCTGGTATTCACCGAATCCAGTTGCAATGCCCCCACTTCCCTTTCAAAAAAAGCCGAGATTTCGGTGACCTTGATGCCTTTCAGGCGACAGCGAAACAATTCGTCCATGGGTAAATTGCCCCGCCGGTCGCGCACGGCAACCACGATCTCTCTGGCGCGATATTTTTCGGCCAGGGTGAGCAGATCTTCGGAGAGCGGGATGATTCTTTGGGCGCTGACATGGTGGTGTGCGATGTTCCCATAGGGAAGATACCCGAGGATATTGATCCGGTGAGCCAGTTGCCGATCATTTTCATGATACAGATGCTCGATTTTGGCAGCCCGGGCGCTGGTCCCCAGGACCAGGATGTTTCTGCGCATCCGTTTCAGTCCCATCCAGTAAAGCGCAACGATTCGTTGGGTGGTGATGATGGTCGCGGACAGGACGAGGGAGACGGCCAATACCCAATGGTCGATGAACAGGTTGGGGAAGGCATAGAACAGGAACAGCATGACCGCGATGCCCAGGGAGATGGCCAGCAGGAGGCGCTTGAGGAGGCCAAACAATCCACCTTCCCACCCCCAGGACTCGTAAAGCCCCCCGGCCGTCATACTGGAGACCATGACGGCGGCAAAGATGAAACCGCGTCCCATGAGGCCTTCAGTGTCGTGAACATGGAAATAATGGCTGCCTACCAGACTGGGGGCGACATACACCGCGCAGAAAAAGAAACCGGCGTCTCCCAGGATCTGGAGGAGGGCAGAACTTGAAATGTAGTGCCTGAAAAATCTTATCATGGTTTGTGAGGTGACTTTATTCTTGATTCTTAGGCCTGGGGAGGAATGACCTCGACCAGAAAACCTCCAAACGGGTCGTTGAGTCTGTGATGAAACCCAAGGGCCGTCTGTTCGGTGTCGCACAGACAATGCAACGAATTCGGTCCCTACTCCTTACCTTAACGGAAGATTAAGTGATGGCCGGATTCTATCGTGGTTCCATGAATTCCGATATCACCGGAACAGGTGATCCCGTATCCCGATCCGATGCCGAGATTTCATTGTCCCAACTCCCCATGACACCTTCTTTACAGGGTCAGGCGACAGGGGGATCCAGGTAGAGGGCGGTGACCCGCTTGCGGTCTATCTTTCCATTGTTGTTTCTGGGCATGGGGCTTTCCCGGCAGCAGGCAATGCGCTGGGGCACCATGAACGCGGGGAGGCTCCGTTGACAGGCGCGCAGGATTTCTGCCTCGTTCAGGGGGGTATCCGTTCCCTTCGGCGGGGTCGCCACCAGGGCGATGCTCTGGCCCAGGATCGGGTCGGGCAGGCCCACGGCGATGACCTCATCCACACACCCGGTGGCATAAACCACTTCCTCGATTTCCGTGGGGCTGACCCGGTAGCCGGAAGTTTTGATCATTTCATCGCGCCGGCCCACGAAATACAGGAAACCGTCCTCATCCTGCCTGACGGTATCCCCGGACCACACGGCGATCTCCGTCAGTATGAGTTGGGCGGGCAGGGAGGGAGCAGGTTTGAACCGTTCCGCGGTTTTGTCCGGATCATTCCAGTAACCCAGAGCAACCAGGGGTCCCCGGTGCACCAGTTCTCCGGGTTCATGGGCGACGCACGGGGTCCCGTCTTCGCGGACCACCAGGATCTCCGCGTAGGGAATCGCCTTGCCGATGGAGCCGGGCCGGCGATCCACCTCCTCCGGCGGGAGATAAGTCGAGCGAAAGGCCTCGGTCAGCCCGTACATGAGGTAGGGACGAGCCCCCGGGAGTTTGCGGCGCAGCAATTCCAGGGTACGTTCGGGCATGGCCCCGCCCGAGTTGGTGTAATAGCGCAGGGTACAGGTTTCGGGATCGGGCCAGGTCAGGGAAGACAGTTGTATCCAGAGCGGCGGGACGGCTGCCAGGCCGGTAATGGATTCCCGACGAATTTCCCTGACGATGTCCAGGGGGAGCAGATGGTTCAACAGAACGGCACAGGCGCCGCTCAGGAAAGCCGTCGTGATCTGATTCAGGCCATAATCGAAACTGAGGGGCAGTACGCTCAGAAGGCGGTCTTCCTGGGTGAGTTCCAGATACCGGGCCACGCTCTTGGCCCCCGTGACCAGATTCAGGTGCGACAGCACCACGCCCTTGGGTTTTCCCGTGCTTCCCGAGGTATACAGGATGGCGGCCATGTCCGTCGGAATGGTTCGGTGGGACGGCAGGACAGGGTCGGGGGCGGTGATTTTCCAGGGGTGGCAGGGCGGGTGCGCCATGGCCGGCGGCTGGAAAGGGTCCACCAGGATCGTTGCGGTCAGGGCGGGGCAATGGCTGAGGATGTCGCCCATCGCTTCGAGTCTGGGGGCCGAGGTGATGAGAAACCGCACCTGGCAATCGTTGAGGATATGCGCGATTTGATCGGGTTTCAGGATGGGATTGACGGGAACGAAAACCGCGCCGGCATGGCTGATGGAAAAAAAGGAACTGACGGTTTCCGGACGCTTTTCCAGATAGACGGCCACACGATCCAGTCGTTGCAGGCCCAGTTGGAGCAAACGGGCCGTGATTTGGTAAACTTCCTCTGCCAGTTCGCCGTAATTCAGACGGGTTTCCCGATAGACCAA
>NZ_DAHVHV010000043.1:0-18551 GCF_027317285.1 Ferrovum sp.
AATTGATCGTACTGGGCGGGTTGCTGTCCGACAATTATTCGGACACCATGGAAAAGACCCCGTGGCTGGCGGAAATTCCCTACCTTGGGGCGCTTTTTCGCTACGAATCCAAAGCCCGGATCAAGGACAACCTCATGCTGTTCCTGCGCCCCTACGTCATTCGTACGGCAGAACAGAGTGACGCCCTGACCAATGACCGGTATGGCTGGACGCAGGAAATGCGGGATGGAGAACCACGCAATGTCCGTATCCTTTCCAACGAATCCCTGACGCCCTTGACCCCGGCTCAGGGGTCCGGGGCGCCGTTTGTGGATCCGCGCCATGCCTCGCCGCTTTCCACGGCCACTCCTTTGCCGGGGGGCGATTCCCGTGTCGTCCCTGCCCCGGCGGGAGCCCCCTGAGCATGGCGGGACCTGCCGTACTGACCCCGCTGGCGGCCCGTTTGCTGCCCTTTGCCTTTGCCCGTGCGCAGGGCGTGTTGGCCGTGGCCCGGCAGGCGGGGGTCACCGAGGTCTGGGTTCATGAAGGAACTTGCCCGACAGGGGTGCTGGAGGTGGGCCGCCGGTATGGAGCGCTGGTTTGCCATACCCTGACGACTCCGGAATGGAAGGAGGCGCTGAGCGAGGCCTATCGGACGCAGCAGGGCGAGGCGGCCCAGGTGGTGGGCGAAGTGGAGGACGAGGCTGATCTGTCGCGCCTCATGCAGGACTTGCCCGAAGTGGAGGATCTGCTCGAAACGCAGGATGATGCGCCCATCATCCGGATGCTCAATGCCCTGTTGTCCCAGGCGGCCCGGGAAGGCGCCTCGGACATCCATATCGAAGCCGCGGAAAGGGAGTGCGTGGTGCGTTTTCGGGTGGATGGAACGCTGCGCGAGGTGGTACAACTCAAGCGGGCGCTGCACGCGGCGCTCATTTCCCGCCTCAAGATCATGGCCCAGTTGGACATTGCCGAAAAACGTCTGCCCCAGGACGGCCGGATCGCGCTCAAGGTGGCGGGACGGGCCGTGGATGTGCGGGTTTCGACGCTCCCTACGGGGTACGGGGAACGGGCGGTCCTGCGTCTCCTGGAAAAGGACCTGGGGCGACTGGATCTGGCGCGTCTCGGGATGGCCCCGGATACCCTGCGGTCCTTCGACCAACTGGTCCACCGTCCCCACGGCATCGTGCTGGTCACCGGACCCACCGGGAGCGGGAAAAGCACGACGCTCTATGCCGCCCTGCTGCGCCTCGATCGTCAGACCACCAACATCCTGACGGTGGAGGATCCCATCGAGTATCACATCGACGGGATCGGTCAGACGCCGATCAACCCGCGGATCGATCTGACCTTTGCGCGTGCCCTGCGTGCGTTGCTGCGCCAGGATCCCGATGTCATCATGATCGGTGAGATCCGCGACGCGGAAACCGCCCAGATCGCGGTGCAGGCCAGTTTGACGGGGCATCTGGTGCTGGCGACCCTGCACACCAATGATGCGGTCAGCGCCCTGACCCGTCTCGTCGACATGGGCGTGGAGCCCTACCTGTTGTCCAGTTCCCTGCTGGGGGTGCTGGCCCAGCGTCTGGTCCGGCGCTGCTGCACCGCCTGTGGCGGGAGCGGGTGCGAGGTCTGCGGGCAGAGTGGTTTCCGGGGACGCATGGGAATTTACGAACTGCTGGAAATCACCCCAGCCCTGCAAACGCTGATTCATCAGCAGCGCCCGGAATCCGAGGTGCGCCTCCAGGCGCTCGCTTCCGGCATGCGTACGTTACGGATGGATGGACAGCGCTGGGTGGAAGGGGGGCAGACCACGGCCGAGGAATTGTGGCGCGTGACCGGTGCCGACGATTCATGACCCACTACCGGTTTGAAGCGCTGGATGATTCGGGGCAAAGGGAGCAGGGCACGCTCGAGGCCGATTCGCCCCGCCAGGTCCGGACGATGTTGCGCAGTCGCGGGTTGAACCCGATTCGCGTGCGTGCGGAATCGACCGGGGTGGGCACGGGACTGGGGCACTGGATACAACGCCGTCTTTCTGGACGGGAGCGCGTATTGATCACGCGCCAGTTGGCGGTATTGCTGGGAGGGGGCGTCCCTCTGGATGAGGCGCTGGCCGGCGTGGCGGCCGAGGCCGAACGGGAAGGGGTGCGCCAGCGGCTTTTGAAGATTCGTGCCGAAGTGGTGGCGGGGAGTCCTCTGGCGCAGGCATTGGGGCAATTTCCCCGGGATTTCCCCAGCCTGTACCCGGCCCTGGTGGCGGCGGGAGAAAAAAGCGGACGTTTGGCCTGGGTGCTCGAACGTTTGGCCGATTATGCGGCTGCGCAGGATCATCTGAGCGGCAAGGTGCTGGGTGCTCTGGCCTATCCCATAGTCTTGATGGGGGTGGCCACGGCCATCGTTCTGTTTCTGATGAGTTCCGTGGTGCCGCAGGTGGTGGGGGTTTTTGCCAGCAATCATCAAACGCTGCCCACTTTGACGCGGGTTCTGATCTTCCTGTCGGACGGGATTCGTCAATGGGGTCTCTGGGGGTTGGCGGGCATGGGCATGCTGGCCTGGGGGGGGCTGCATCTATGGCGGAAACCCGCACTGCGCCTGCGTTGGGACCGGCACGTCCTGGGTTGGCCCCTGGTGGGGCGGTTGGGGTTGAGTTACGATACCGAGCGCCTGGCCAGTACCCTGGCGATTCTGGTGGGTGGGGGCGTGCCCTTGTTGTCCGCCTTGCAGGGCGCGGCTCAGGCTGTCCATAACCGTGCCCTGCGTCAGGCGCTTCTGGAAGCCCTGGAACGGGTTCGGGAAGGCAGTGGACTGGCCCGCGCCCTGGAGGCGAGCATGCTCTTTCCACGCACCCTGATGCAACTGATTCAGGCGGGAGAACGGACGGGGCGCCTGGATGACCTGTTGACCCAGGCTGCCCGTCATGAGGGGCAGCAATTGGAACGCCGCCTCATGTTGCTGACCACACTGCTGGAACCTGCACTGATTCTGCTCATGGGGGGGGTGGTGGGCCTGATCGTGCTGGCCATTCTGATGCCCATCATGGACTTGAACCAAATGGTTCAGTAACTGCCGTAGTTTCCTCGGTGAGTTTGTACTTGACCGGAACGGAAGATCTCGCTACCCTACAGGGTTTCGGTTTTGAGTAGACAGTCATGCAACTCAGTGGGGCAGAAATCACCATCCGGTGTCTGGAGGAAGAGGGCGTCGAGTATATTTTCGGATATCCCGGCGGAGCCGTCCTGTTTATCTACGATGCCTTGTTTCAGCAAGACAAGGTCAAGCATATCCTGGTGCGGCACGAGCAGGCGGCGCTTCATGCCGCCGATGCCTATGCCCGGGCCACGGGTCGTCCGGGGGTGGCGCTGGTCACCAGTGGCCCCGGAGTGACCAATGCCGTGACCGGTATTGCGACGGCGTACATGGATTCCATTCCGATGGTGGTCATTTCTGGCCAGGTGCCCACGGCAGCCATCGGTCTGGATGCCTTCCAGGAAGTGGATACGGTGGGGATTACCCGCCCTTGCGTGAAACATAACTTTCTGGTGAAGCGGGTCGAGGATCTGGCGGAAACCATGAAGAAAGCCTTTTATGTGGCGACCACGGGGCGTCCGGGGCCGGTATTGGTGGACATTCCCAAGGATGTTTCGCAACAGGTGACCGATTTTCTGTATCCGGCACAGATCGAGATGCGTTCCTACAACCCGGTGGTCAAGGGGCATCCCGGCTTGATTCGTCAGGCGGTCCAGATGTTGCTCGAGGCCCGTCGTCCCATGGTTTATGCGGGGGGCGGCGTGGTGCTGGGAGAAGCCAGTGAGTTGCTGACTCGCCTGGTGCGCGAATTGGGGGTTCCCTGTACCAATACGCTGATGGGGTTGGGGGCCTATCCGGCCACCGATCCGCAGTTCGTGGGCATGCTGGGCATGCACGGAACCTATGAGGCCAATCTGTCCATGCAACACTGCGATGTGCTGCTGGCCGTGGGAGCCCGCTTCGATGACCGGGTCATCGGAAATACGCGTCACTTCTTCGTGGAGGGGCGGCGCATCATTCACATCGACATCGATCCCTCTTCCATTTCCAAGCGGGTGCGGGTGGATGTTCCCATCGTGGGGGATGTGCGGGAAGTTCTGCAGGAGATGCTGAAGCTGGTGGCCGAGACCCCACAACGCCTCGACCCGGTTGCCCTGAAACAATGGTGGCATCAGATCGGGGAATGGCGTGCACGGGATTGCATGCATTATGAGCGCAGTGATACGCTCATCAAACCCCAGTTCGTGGTGGAAACCCTGTATCAGGTGACTGGAGGGGATGCCATCATTACTTCGGACGTGGGGCAACATCAGATGTGGGCGGCCCAGTACTACAAGTTTGACAAGCCGCGCCGTTGGCTCAATTCCGGAGGGTTGGGAACCATGGGTTTTGGCCTGCCTGCAGCCATGGGCGCCCAACTGGCCTTTCCGGACCAGGTGGTGGCCTGCATTACCGGAGAAGCCAGCATCCAGATGTGCATCCAGGAATTATCCACCTGCAAGCAGTACCATCTGCCGGTCAAGATCATCAACTTGAATAACCGCTACCTGGGTATGGTCCGTCAATGGCAACAAATCCTGCATGGCAACCGTTATTCCGAATCCTACATGGATGCCTTGCCGGACTTTGTGAAATTGGCTGAAAGTTACGGGCATGTGGGGATTCGTGTCGAGAACCCCGCCGACGTGGAAGGCGCTCTGCGCGAAGCCTTTGCCCTCAAGGACCGGGTGGTGTTTCTTGATTTCATGACCGATCCCACCGAAAATGTTTTCCCCATGGTCAAAGCCGGGCAGGGTCTCACCGAGATGCTGCTGGGTGCCGAAGACCTGTAACCGCTGAAAGGTTTCCCCATGCGCCATATCCTCTCACTTCTCCTGGAAAACGAAGCCGGTGCCCTGTCCCGGGTAGCCGGGCTGTTTTCCGCGCGCGGCTATAACATCGAGTCCCTGACGGTGGCTCCCACCGAAGATCCCACTCTTTCACGCATGACCATCGTGACCAATGGTTCGGCTGAAGTGATGGAACAAATAACCAAGCAACTCAACAAGTTGGTGGATGTGGTCAAGGTCTTTGACCTGAACGAGGGACGTCACCTCGAACGTGAACTCATGCTGGTCAAGATCCGGGCTGAAAACGGTGCGCGCGAAGAGATCAAGCGCACGGCCGATATCTTTCGCGGGCGCATCGTCGATGTGACCGACAAAACTTATACCATCGAACTGACGGGGCCCCGTGATAAACTGGACGCCTTTCTCGAAGCCCTCGATCCCCTCATGATTCTGGAAACCGTGCGTACCGGGGCTTCCGGGATCGGGCGTGGTGACTGGATCATGCGGGCTTGAATTTAACGATTTCATACAGGAGAATTTGCCATGAAGGTGTATTACGACAAGGATGCCGACCTTTCCCTGATCCAGAAGAGCAAGGTGACCATCATTGGTTATGGCTCCCAGGGACATGCCCATGCCAATAACCTCAAGGAGTCCGGAGTGGACGTGACCGTCGGGTTGCGCGCCGGCGGGGCCTCCTGGAAGAAGGCGGAAGCGGCGGGCCTGAAGGTCCGGGAAGTGGCGGAGGCGGTGGCTGGGGCAGACCTGGTCATGATCCTGCTGCCCGATGAAAGCCAGCCGGAAGTCTACCGCGACGCCATCGCCCCCAACCTGAAGGCGGGTGCTGCCCTGGCCTTTGCACACGGCTTCAACATCCATTTCGGCCAGATCCAGCCCCGTGCCGACGTGGACGTCATCATGATTGCGCCCAAGGGGCCCGGTCATCTGGTGCGTTCCACCTATACGCAGGGCGGGGGTGTGCCCAGTCTGATCGCGGTGCACCAGGATGCCAGCGGGCGTGCCCGTGATCTGGCTCTGTCCTATGCTGCTGCCAACGGGGGCGGTCGTGCCGGAGTGATTGAAACGTCTTTCCGGGAAGAAACGGAAACCGATCTTTTCGGTGAGCAGGCCGTGTTGTGTGGTGGGGCAACGGCGTTGGTCCAGGCCGGGTTCGAGACGCTGGTGGAAGCGGGTTATGCACCCGAAATGGCCTATTTCGAATGTCTGCATGAACTCAAGTTGATCGTTGACCTGATGTATGAAGGCGGGATTTCCAACATGCGGTATTCCATTTCGAATACCGCCGAGTACGGGGATCTGACCCGGGGACCGCGCATCATCACGGAGGATACCCGCGTCGAAATGAGACGGATTCTGAAGGAAATCCAGACTGGCCAGTTTGCCAAGGAATTCATTCTGGAAAATCGCGCCGGCGCTGCTTCCATGCACGCCATGCGTCGTCTCGGGGAAGAGCATCCCATCGAAAAAGTGGGCGCCCAACTGCGCGAGATGATGCCGTGGATTCGCAAGAACAAGTTGGTCGATCAAAGCAAGAACTGACTTGAATTCCAACTACCCGCATCCTTTGATTGCCCGCGAGGGGTGGCCGTACCTCGCGGGGATCGCCATGGTGTCCCTGTGTGTGGAATGGGGACTTGGTTTTTTGTGGGCCCTTCCTTTCTGGGTCCTGACCCTCTTCGTCCTGCAGTTTTTCCGTGATCCTCCCCGTCTGGTTCCGGTGGGGGAGCAGTTCATCCTGTCTCCGGCCGATGGGCGCATCGTGGCCATCATGCCGGTGCAGGACCCGTGGCTGCAACGTCCCGCCGTCAAGGTCAGCGTGTTCATGAACGTGTTCAATGTGCATTCCAACCGCAGCCCGGTCCATGGAAAGGTGCGCCACGTCGAGTACCACCCGGGCCTGTTCGTCAATGCCGATCTGGATAAGGCTTCCGAGGCCAATGAACGCAATGCCGTGATTCTGGATACGCCCCATGGGGCCTTGACCTGCGTGCAGGTGGCGGGTCTGATCGCCCGACGTATCCTGTGCTATGTGGTTCCCGGCAGCGAGGTGAGCGCCGGCGAGCGTTACGGGTTCATCCGGTTCGGCTCGCGCGTCGACCTCTACCTTCCGCCCGAGGTTCGCATCCGGGTCGCGCTGGGGGATGTGGTCAAGGCCACGACCACGGTCGTGGCGGAATGGCCGGAACCGGGGACCGAATCGTCATGAGCATGCCCAAGCCCGAGGAACCTGCCGGGGGAATGGGCCCCGGCGCGACTCACCAGCGTCGGGGAATTTACCTGCTCCCCAACCTGTTTACCACGGCTTCGCTGTTTTCCGGGTTTTTTGCCATCGTGCAGGGGATGAACGGGCATTTTGAATTGGCCGCCCAGGCCATCTTCATCGCCATGGTCCTGGATGGCCTGGATGGGCGAGTGGCTCGTCTCACCCATACCCAGAGTGCGTTCGGGGCGGAATACGACAGTCTTTCGGACATGGTGTCTTTCGGCGCTGCGCCTTCTCTGGTCATGTATGACTGGGCATTGCGCGGCATGGGCAAACTGGGCTGGCTGGCGGCCTTCGTCTATTGCGCCGGGGCTGCCCTGCGCCTGGCCCGTTTCAACACTCAACTGGGGGTGGCGGACAAACGCTGGTTCACCGGTCTCCCCAGTCCTTCGGCAGCAGCCCTGCTGGCTGGCATGGTATGGGTATTGCACTCGGACTACCAGCTGGAAGGGTCCCAGGTGGCCTGGGTGGCCTGGGTGATTACCTTGTTTGCCGGATTGTCCATGGTCTCCAACGTTCGTTTTTACAGTTTCAAGGATCTCAACCTGCGCCGCAGCGTCCCTTTCTGGGCGGCCTTGCTGATTCTGCTGCTGTTCGTCGTGCTGAGCCTGGATCAGTCCCGCGTCCTCTGGGGCTTTTTCCTGATCTACGCCGTTTCCGGCTATGTTCTGTGGGGGACCCGCCAATGGCAAAAACGTCATTCCCGGCGCGCAAACTCTGCCGAACCCCCGAAGGACATCCCGCCTTCATGAGACCGGACTGGCCGCTCCTCGGAAAACGGCTGGGGCAGTGGCTGCTGGGCATGCTCGTCACCCAGTACGTCTGGTCTGCCGGTGAGGCGGTCATTGCCACCTCTCACCCTTTGGCGGCGGAGGCGGGGGCCTGGGCATTGGAACGCGGAGGGGACGCCGTGGATGCGGCGGCAGCCATCCAGTTTGCCCTCGATGTGGTGGAGCCCCAATCCTCGGGAATCGGCGGAGGGGCGTTTTTTCTGGTGTACCGGGCGGCGACCCACCGGGTTTATGCGTTGGATGCCCGCGAGGTCGCGCCGCGCGCCGATACCCCGGACCAGTTTTCCCGACTGAATTATCTGGAGGCATCCACCAGTGGCATCGCGGTGGGCGTGCCCGGCACCCTGGCGGGAGTCGAAGCGCTGCGTCGACGCTGGGGCCACCTGACGCTTGCGCAGTCTTTGCAACCCGCCATTGACTACGCCCGGAAAGGCATCGTCATTACACCCTATCTGGCCCATTCTCTGCAGAGTTCCCGGGCCGCGCTGCAACCGGAAGCCCGTGCCCTGACCCGGGATGCCCAGGGGCAGGTCCGCTCCCTGGGACAACGCTGGGTCCAACCGGAACTGGCCCATTCCCTGAGCCTCATCGCACGTATGGGGCCCAAGGTGTTTTATGAGGGAGAGATCGCCCGTGCCATGGTGGTTGCCCAGCGTCGAACACGGGCGGGACCGGCGGGCCAGGGGCGTATGTCCCTGGAGGATCTGGCGCATTATCAGCCGGTTTGGCGAGCGCCCCTGGAAGGAGAATATCGGGGGTACCGGATCGTGACCATGCCGCCTCCTTCTTCGGGGGGGGTGGCTGTATTGCAGGCGCTGCAAACCCTGGCTCCCTTCCGGTTGGGAACGCTCCCGGGATTGGGGGCGGGAGATCCGGACGAAATACATCTGACCATCGAAGCCCTGCGTCTGGCCATGGCGGATCGGGCACGCTGGCTGGGAGATCCGGCAGCCACCCCGATTCCCCTCGGGCATTTGCTTTCACCGCCTTATCTGGCGCAGCAATCCCGGCGTCTGGAACGCAGGAAGCGGATGGAGGACGTGCTTCCTGGTACCTGGCCCGAGGGAACGAATACCACCCAGTTCACCGTGGTGGATCATGAGGGAAATGTGGTGAGCGTGACCAGTACCGTGGAGGCGCCCTGGGGCAGCGGGATTCTGGTACCGGGGTATGGATTTTTTCTGAACAGTGAACTGACGGACTTCAACCTGAAACCCCAGGCCGGGCCGGGAGATCCTGGCGCCAACGATGTGCGCCCGCAGCGCAGGCCCCGGAGCAGCATGGCTCCTACCCTGGTTTTCAAGGGCGATCAGTGGGTATCGGCCTATGGGTCTCCAGGCGGCGTCAGCATCATCAGCACCGTCCTCGAAATGACCCAGGATCTGCTGGATGATGCGCTGACCCCGGAAGCGGCCTTGAGTCTGCCACGTTATGCGGTCATGGATGCACAGGGCCATACGCTGGTGGAAAAATCCCTTGCCCCTGCCGTCCTCGATCAACTGCGTGCGCGCGGACATGAGGTGACGGTGAGCGAGATTCCTCTGGGTTCGGTGCAGTGGGTGGGTGAAAACCCGCAAACTCACGAGCGCCAGGGCGCTGCCGATCCGCGGCGGGATGGAACCGTGATCCGCCTGTTGCCCTGAGTACGGGAACAGGGGAGTGGTCAAGGGGGAAAGGTTTTCGTATAATGATCGGTTCAGGTCAATATTCTAAGGCAAGGTAACCATGGACAACCCGAACACCCCCCCCCTCGAACGTCGCCTGCAATTGGCATTGCCTCTGGCCGACGTACATGCGTTGACGGAACAGCGTCTCAAAAAATTGGCACGGACGGTGCGTATGCAAGGGTTTCGTCCTGGTAAGGTGCCTTATCGTCTGGTGGTTCAGCAGTATGGTGCGCAGGTTCAGGATGAAGTGCTGAACGAGATGGCGCAGGGTCACTTCGGCGCAACAGTCCGCTCCCAGGAATTGAGGGTGGCCGGACCCGCCCGGTTTGAGGCGACCGCCACGGAACAGGCCGATACCTTCGAATTCGCGGCGATTTTTGAGGTCTATCCCGAAGTGGTGCTGGGAGAATGGACCGGCTACACCATCGAGAAACCGATTGTGACGGTGAGCGAGGAGGATATCGAGCGTACTCTCGATGTCCTGCGCCGTCAACGGGTTCAGTATGAGGCTGTGGAACGGGCCGCCCAGAACGAGGATCGGGTACGGGTCGATTTCACCGGAACGCTGGAGGGTGTGGAATTTGCCGGTGGCAAGGGGCAGGACGTGTCACTGGTGCTGGGGAGTGGACGTTTTCTGGCCGACTTTGAACGGGCTTTGCTGGGGATGCGCGCTGGCGAGGAAAAAACCTTTCCCCTGGAATTTCCTGCCGATTACCCGGCCGCTGAACTGGCGGGTAAAACAGTTTCCTTTCTGGTCCGGGTGCGCGAAGTGGCGGCGCCCGTTCTCCCTGAGTTGGACGAGGATTTCCTGCGTTCCGTCGGGGTCACGGAAGGGGGCGTGGCGGAGTTGCGTCAGGAATTGCGTTTGAATCTGGAACGGGAAGTTCGTCAGAAGATTCGTACGCTGGTCAAGGAACAGGTCATGGAAATCCTGCTCCAGGTCGCACCCATTCCCGTACCCCAGGTGTTGGTGTACAACGAAATTCATCGCATGCGCCAGAATGCCCAGGAAGAAATGCAGGACCAGGCTCCGGGAAGACAGTTGCCCGACATGCCGGATACCCTGTTCGAGGCTTCTGCCCGGCGGCGGGTGACTTTGGGTCTGATCGTGGCCGAGTTGGTCAAACGGGCTGAAATTTCCGCCGGTGCGCAACAGGTTCAGGAACTCATCGAGGAAATGGCATCGGCCTATGAGCGCCCCGAGGAAGTGGTGCAATGGTACACCCAGAATCCGGCCCAGCGTCAGCAAGTGGAAAACCTGGCCCTGGAAGAAGCGGTTGTGCGTTGGGTGTGTGATCAGGTCGCGGTCAGGGACGTGGTGCGTTCCTTTGAAGACATGACTCGTTCAGTTCAGGCAGGTTGAGGAATTTTTTGGGCACCAGGGGGTCCTACTCCAGAATCCCGGGTAAAAATCCGTCATAACCAATCAAATGGGGGAATACATGGATATTCAAGGGCTGGGGTTGGTCCCCACCGTAGTGGAACAAAGCGGACGGGGCGAACGGGCCTTCGACATTTTCTCCCGCCTGATGAAGGAACGGGTGATTTTTCTGGTGGGTCCGGTGAACGATGGGGTGGCCAACATTGTCGTGGCTCAGTTGTTGTTTCTGGAGTCTGAAAACCCGGACAAGGACATTCATCTGTACATCAACTCCCCCGGCGGTTCGGTTTCTGCCGGGTTGGCCATTTATGACACGATGCAGTTCATCAAGTCCGATGTCAGTACCACCTGCATGGGCATTGCGGCCAGCATGGGCGCCTTTCTGCTGGCGGCCGGGGCTCCGGGGAAACGTTACGCGTTGCCCAATTCCCGGGTCATGATCCATCAACCCTCCGGGGGCGCGCAGGGGCAGGCTTCCGACATCGAAATCCAGGCCAAGGAAATCCTGTACCTCCGCCATCGCCTGAACGAGATTCTGGCCCATCACACCGGTAAACAGGTGACGGACTTGGAAAAGGACACGGATCGTGATAATTTCATGAACGCGCAGGAAGCACTGGACTACGGTTTGGTGGATCGGGTATTGAGCCGACGTGGGGAAATAGCGAGTTCTTGAACGAATTGATCGGAATTCGGAGACTGGGTAAAGAGAAATGAGCGACAAAAACGGCGGCGAAAAATTGCTTTATTGTTCCTTCTGCGGCAAGAGCCAGCATGAAGTGCGCAAGTTGATTGCAGGTCCTTCGGTATTCATTTGTGATGAATGTATCGAATTGTGCAATGACATCATTCGTGAGGAGATTCAGGATGCCGATGCGCGCCAGGTAAAGGCGGATTTGCCGACTCCCCAGGAAATCGCCGACATACTGGACCAATACGTGATTCACCAGCAACGGGCCAAGAAGATTCTGGCGGTGGCGGTGTACAACCACTACAAACGCTTGCGCCATCACGGCAAGGACAAGGACATCGAGTTATCCAAGAGCAACATCCTCCTGATTGGCCCGACGGGGTCCGGCAAGACCTTGCTGGCCCAGACCCTGGCGCGTCTGCTCAATGTTCCCTTCGTGATCGCGGATGCCACTACCCTGACGGAAGCAGGTTATGTGGGTGAGGACGTGGAAAACATCATCCAGAAACTGCTTCAGAAATGCGACTATGATGTGGAGAAGGCACAGCGGGGGATCGTGTACATCGATGAAATCGACAAGATTTCACGCAAGTCGGACAATCCCTCCATCACCCGCGACGTCTCCGGCGAAGGGGTACAACAGGCCCTGCTCAAACTGATCGAGGGAACCACGGCTTCCGTGCCTCCCCAGGGTGGACGCAAGCACCCCAACCAGGAGTTCGTGCAGGTGGATACCACCAACATCCTGTTTATCTGCGGGGGGGCCTTTGGCGGGCTCGACAAGGTCATTCGAAACCGTTCGGACCGGTCGGGCATCGGTTTTGGCGCAGAAGTGATGGGAAAGGACGACCGGGGATTGACCCAGGCATTGTCTGAAGTGGAACCGGAAGATCTGATCAAGTTTGGCCTGATTCCTGAATTCGTGGGTCGCCTGCCGGTGCTGGCAACCCTCGAGGAACTGGATGAGGAGGCTTTGATCCAGATTTTGACGGAACCGAAGAATGCGCTGACGCGTCAGTTTCAGAAATTGTTTTCCATGGAGAACGTGGAACTGGAATTTCGTCCCGGCGCACTTCAGGCCATTGCGCGCAAGGCCCTGCAACGCAAGACCGGAGCCCGGGGCCTGCGTTCCATCATCGAACACGCGCTGCTGGATACGATGTTTGAACTACCGACCCGTCAGAATGTCAGCAAGGTGGTGGTGGACGAAAACTGCATCCTGTCGGATGGTTCTCCCCTGCTGATTTATGCCGATACACAAAAGGTGGTGGGGGTTTAAGGCTGTCCCTCTTGAAACCTCTGAGGATTTCCCCCATCTGTTGTCAGGTTCAACTTTCAGAGGTTATCTCTTATGAGTACAGTCACTCAGGAATCCGTGCAATTACCTCTGCTTCCTCTGCGGGATGTGGTTGTTTTCCCTCATATGGTCATTCCCCTCTTCGTGGGTCGCCTCAAATCCATTCGCGCTCTGGAACTGGCCATGGAAGCGGGCAAGAATATCCTGCTGGTGGCACAGAAATCTGCCTCCAATGATGATCCCGGTGTGGATGAGTTGTATGACGTGGGGAGCATTGCCACGATCCTGCAATTGCTGAAATTGCCGGATGGCACGGTCAAGGTGCTGGTGGAAGGCGTCCAGCGGGTGACGGTGAGTGAGGTCACGGAACCCAATCAATCCCATTTTCTTGGGGTGGCGACGCCCATCCAGGAATCCTCCGGCGATCATCCGGAACTGGAAGCCCTGCGCCGTACCTTGCTGGGACAGTTCGAGCAATTCGTCAAACTGAACAAGAAGATTCCTCAGGAGGTGTTGAGTTCTTTTTCCAGTATCGAGGAGGCGGGACGTCTGGCCGACACGGTGGCCACCCATGTGCCTCTGAAACTGGAGCAAAAGCAGGAGATTCTGGCTCTTTTCGATATCCGCAAGCGTATCGAGCAATTGCTTTCCCTGCTGGAAAGCGAAATCGACATCCTGCAGGTGGAGAAGCGCATCCGGGGGCGCGTCAAACGCCAGATGGAGAAAAGCCAGCGCGAATACTATCTCAATGAACAGGTCAAGGCCATCCAGAAGGAGTTGGGAGACAACGAGGATGGTGCGGATATCGAGGATCTGGAAAAAAAGATCCGCGCGGCACACATGTCCAAGGAAGCCCAGTCCAAGGTCGAAGCAGAACTCAAGAAATTGCGTCTGATGTCGCCCATGTCGGCGGAGGCCACGGTGGTGCGTAACTACATCGATACTCTGGTGGCACTGCCCTGGAAAAAGAAAACCCGAGTCAGTTCGGATCTGGCCAACTGTGAAAAGGTACTGGACCAGGATCATTTCGGGTTGGATAAGGTCAAGGAAAGGATTGTCGAATACCTGGCCGTTCAGGCCCGGGTGGACAAGGTCAAGGCCCCGATCCTGTGCCTGGTGGGGCCGCCGGGCGTCGGAAAAACTTCCCTGGGGAAATCCATCGCCCGCGCCACCAACCGCAAGTTCGTGCGAATGGCATTGGGTGGCGTACGGGATGAAGCGGAGATTCGCGGACATCGTCGGACCTATATCGGCGCCATGCCGGGGAAAATTCTCCAGAGCCTGACCAAGGTGGCGGTGCGCAATCCCTTGTTTCTTCTGGATGAAGTGGACAAGATGGGGCAGGATTACCGGGGGGATCCTTCTTCGGCTTTGCTCGAGGTCCTGGACCCGGAGCAGAATCATACCTTTACCGATCACTATGTGGAGGTGGAGTACGACCTGTCCGACGTGATGTTCGTCGCGACGGCCAACACCCTGAATATTCCATCCCCCCTGCTGGACCGCATGGAGGTGATTCGGCTGTCGGGGTATACGGAAGACGAGAAGATCAATATCGCGCGTCAGTACCTTCTGCCCAAGCAGTTGAAAGCCAATGGGTTGAAGGAAGATGAAATTTCGGTGGCAGAGGGGGCGCTGCGTGACATCGTCCAATATTACACGCGGGAGGCGGGCGTACGCGCGCTTGACCGAGAAATTGCAAAGATCTGCCGGAAGGTGGTCAAGCATCTGCTTTTGTCGAAAAAAACCGGGAAGGTGGCAGTGACTTCGCGCAATCTGGAAAAATATCTGGGCGTTCGCCCCTACACCTTTGGGGTGGCGGAAAAAACCAACCAGGTGGGCCAGGTGACCGGTTTGGCCTGGACGGAAGTGGGCGGTGAATTGTTGACCATCGAGGCGGCCAGGGTGCCCGGAAAAGGCAAAATGACCACCACCGGGAAACTGGGGGAGGTCATGCAGGAATCCATCCAGGCCGCGCTCAGTGTGGTGCGCAGCCGCGCCACGCGCCTGGGTATTCCGCCCGATTTCTATGAAAAATCCGATATTCACATCCACTTGCCCGAAGGTGCGACGCCCAAGGACGGACCGAGTGCGGGGACGGCCATCACCACAGCCATGGTTTCCGTGCTGACAGGCATTCCGGTGCGGGCCGATGTGGCCATGACGGGGGAGATCACCCTGCGGGGCGAGGTATTGGCCATCGGTGGCCTCAAGGAAAAATTGCTGGCCGCCCATCGTGGGGGGATCCGGACCGTCCTGATCCCCCAGGAAAACTGCAAGGATCTGGTGGAAATCCCGGATAATATCAAGGGACGTCTGGAGTTGCATCCGGTGCGCTGGATCGACCAGGTTCTGGCCCTGGCCCTGGAACACGAACCGGTTCCCTTGCCGGAGGTGAGTCCAGGAGAGTCGCTTACCCCCGTTCCTGCCGCAGCGACCCCCCTGAAGCCCCATGGAGAAGCCGCGGTCACGCCTGCGGGCATCACGCATTAATTTGTAACAACTTGCCGAAAAATGGTTGACAGAGGGCGCGTTGCCCCTTATAAAGGGCGATGCGTCCTGAGGAGAAACATCCCGTGCAGGATGAAGAGGTCTGTTGTTGTTCCTAACTAACAATAAGGGGTATTCCAGGTGAACAAAAGTGAACTGATCGAACAGATGGCTGAGGCGGCAGATATTTCTAAAGCGGCTGCGGGACGGGCTCTGGAGGGAGCGATCAGCGCCATTCAGTCGACGCTCAAGAAGGGCGGACAGGTTTCTCTGGTCGGGTTTGGGACGTTTCACGTGGGGAAACGGGCAGCGCGTACCGGACGTAACCCCAGTACAGGGGAGACCATCCAGATCGAAGCGGCAAAAGTTCCAAAATTCAGGGCTGGAAAAGTTCTCAAGGATAGTGTAAACTAGCGGTCTTTGGGTGCTTAGCTCAGTTGGTAGAGCGTCGCCCTTACAAGGCGAATGTCGGGGGTTCGAGCCCCTCAGCACCCACCAGGTACCGGGTCTCATTCGCCGGTCAAAAGTTGAAAGGAGTGGTAGTTCAGTTGGTTAGAATACCGGCCTGTCACGCCGGGGGTCGCGGGTTCGAGTCCCGTCCACTCCGCCAAGCAACAAAAAAAACCGCTGAGAAATCAGCGGTTTTTTTCCGTCCTCCCCTCCAACAATAAGTTACCGAAATTTCATGAGCCAAAACTTCTCGAATGCCACCTTGCCCAGGTGCAAAGCGCGGTTCGGCTGAAGCAGGTTTATTTGTGGTGTGGGTTCGGCGTAGAAATTGCCGCTTCCAAAACCTGCTTTGCCATCCCCCACCTCCAGAAAACACTCACCATGACCATCGAAGTACTTCAGTTCGCCTTTTCCCGTAATGGCGTGGATAAGATTGGACGCGACCACCTCAGCTTCCCTGTGGGCAAAAACCCCGGCCTTGGGTAGGGGCTTGCCCACGGGGAGCATGATTCCCGTGATATCCCCCAGGGCATAGACGCCCGGGAAGTGAGTCTCCAGCGTATGGTGATTTACCGTGATCCATCCGGACTCTCCGATGAGTCCCGCCTCTCTTGCCACTTTCGGTGCCCGATGCGGTGGCACGAAGGCCAGAAAGTCATATTTGGCGGTGGTTCCGTTGGCGAAATGGATGGACCGTGCATTGGCATCCACGTGCGTGACGGCATGCCCAGGGTGATAGTTTATCCCCTTGTCCTCCACCATCTGACGCACCTGCTGGGAAATTTCCTGCCCCGTTACCGGCATGGGTCCCGGTTCCGGGGTATACACATCGATGACAATGTCGCCCCGAAGTTTGCGCTTGCGGTAGTCATACTCCAGAAGCATGGCTGCTTCATAAGGGGCTGCGGGACATTTGAATGGCACGGCACTGACCAGGATCACCATTCGACCTTGGCGAAACTCGAGCCGCGCATCACGTAACCTTTCCGCACCTTCCAGGGTGTAGAGGTTATGTCCGCCTTCGCTGAGCCCGGGAATGACCTCTGGAGCAAGTTCAGCGCCAAGTGCAAGCACCAGATAATCGCCAGTGAGCATTTGTCCGTTGACTTCTATTTCACGCCGCACGGGATCGATGCGCGTAACCTCCCCCCGGATGTACTCCACGCCTTGCCGTTCAAACTGGGCGAAGGATCTGCATATCCTGTCGCGGGTCCGCAACCCGGTCATCAACCAGAGGAAAGACGGCGCGAAGGCATACCGCTCCTCCCGCTCGATCAGCACCACCCGGTGTTCGCGGGACAACCCTTTGCGCAGATTACTTGCGACCACGATGCCGCCAATCCCCCCGCCGAGTATCAGAATGGTTTTGCCTTGTTTCATTGTCATCTCCTTTGCCTGGGTTTCATCAGACAGCATGCATGGGGCCAATACCCGGGAACCTTCAGAAAACCACTCTTGCCCGTTTCAGAACACCAGAACCTTGTCGGCCCACGCGGTCCATTCGGCCAATTCCGCCAGTGTGCTGCGGTGAGCGCCGTCCAGGATATCGCTATCGCCCATGCCGCGTGCATCCATGCAAGTGCCGCAGACGCCGACCTCTCCACCATGGCGGATTACGCCACCCAGCATGACTTCGGTATTGTAGAAACCCTGTGGTACTTTCTGGTTTCGATGGGCGGTCGAGGCGGCATCCCCGATCAAAAAAACTCTCACCGAACTGCCCTCCTGCTTGGAGAGATGTCCCGCCAGGCGCAGGCCATTGTAGGTGCGTTCGCTGCCGTAGGGCGGGTCATTGAGAATAAACAATGTGTTCATGGCAACCTCCTTGAATTGATTACAATCTAATAACTGGTAGAATGATTAAATACGTTCTGGTGGTAAATGTCAATATGTTTTATGGTTTATAATGCACGTTCTATAAATAAATAGATTAATCGAATGGACGATGCCAGAAACATCAAGGATCTGCTGTACGAGCAGGTGGCACGGATAGGAAAGGTGTTCTCCAGTCCCAAGCGGCTGGAGTTGGTCGAGTTGCTTTGTCAGGGGGAAAAGACGGTGGAGATCCTGGCGCGAGAAACTTCCATCAGTATGAAACTGGCCAGCGCACACTTGCGCGCGTTGCGAGAGTCGCATCTGGTGGAGACGACACGGCAAGGAAAAAATATCTGCTACCGGCTTGCTGACAAATCGGTGGCGGATTTATGGGTGCGAATCCATACCCTGGCAGAAGACCGTCTGACCGAATTGCAACGGGAACTGCAAAAGATTGCCGTGCAGCCGGATGATCTGGTGCCCAGTGACCGTGACAGTCTGTTGAAAGCCGCCCGTAAAGGAGAAGTGGTCGTGCTTGATGTGAGGCCCACGGAAGAATATCTGACTGCCCACATCCCCTTTGCAAGGTCGATTCCTTTGGGGGAACTGCGCCAACGGCTGGATGAATTGCCCAGGGATCGTTCTATCGTCGCCTACTGCCGTGGCCCTTACTGTCTGATGGCGAGGGACGCGGTCGAACTGCTGAGACGAGAAGGATATTCAGCCAGACAGTTGCGCGATGGCGTTGCCGAATGGGGATTCACGAGGTTGTTCCCCTGCGCTTGAAAACCGATGCCAAACCCAGAAGCCCCACCCCGATGAGCAACAGGGAAGCGGGTTCGGGCACGGG
>NZ_DAHVHV010000044.1:0-17521 GCF_027317285.1 Ferrovum sp.
CAATCAACTGCGCGGTCCGGTCGATGTGTACGGACTGCGTTTGCATATCGACTTTTGATCCGGCAGGATCATTGAATTGAGGTGGGATATACACGATATTTCCTTGCCGGGTTCAACCATAACCATAAGAAGGAGGCCGATTAGCGCGCCAGCCCGGGATAGATTTTCGAAGCCAATGCCAGAAGAATCAGAAAGACAAGGCCCATCACCCCGAAACTGGTGATGACGGGAAAGGTGCTCACCCCGCCGACAATCATCGAACCACGGAGCACATCCACCAGATAGGTCAGCGGATTGAATATCGCAATGCTTTTGAGCCAGTCCGGCATCAATTCCAGAGGATAGATGGCGTTTGAAGCGAAAAACAGGGGCATCGTCAATACTTGGCCAATCCCCATGAATCTTTCGCGGGTTTTGACGATGGAGGCAATGAGCAGAGAAAAGGTGGAGAAGACGCCCGATCCGATGAATACACCTGCGGCTGCCGTCAGAATAGGCAGAAATTCCCAGCGGATATTGACTTTCAGGATAACCGCGACGCCATACACGACGATCGCCTGAACCAGTCCGCGCAGGCCAGCCGCCAAGGCCTTACCCCCAATCAGTGCGCTACGGTGCGCCGGGGTGACCAACAACTTGTGAACGATCCCCAGATCGCGTTCCCAGATGACTGCGATTCCATAGAAAATGGCACTGAACAGGATGCTTTGCGCAAGAATTCCGGGAGCCATGTAATCCAGGTAGTTCAGGTTGCCCGTGGGGATTCCCCTGACCCTACTGAAGACTTGGCCGAATATGGCCAGCCACAGCACGGGTTGGATGGCCCGTGAGAACATCTCGGTCGGATCCCGGACCAACTTGTGCATTTCGGCACTGGCAATGGCGAGGCTTTCACGAGCGAAGCGAAGCATGGCTACTCCAATCGGTGAATGGCGCTGCGGTTTTCACGGATTTGGCGGTAATTGCCTTCCCGCTCCATCACGCTGCCACTGAAGTGCACGAATACATCGTCCAGACTTGCTTGAGCGCCCAATCGGGACTTGAGTTCCCCGGGACTTCCCGTGACCGCCAAGCGACCGCGATCAAGAATGGCCAGTTCGTCGCAAAGCACGTCGACCTCTTCCATGTCGTGCGTCGTGATCAGGATGGTCGTCCGCCTGGACCGGCGGAGATCTTTGAGCCGTTCCCACACGGTTTTACGGGCAACGGGATCCAGACCGATGGTCGGTTCGTCCAGAAACAGAACCTCGGGATAATGCAGCGTTGCCTGGGCTATCTCAAGACGGCGAATCATCCCACCCGAATAGGTTTTGACCGGCTTGTTCGCTACCGTATCGAGCCCGGAAAAGGACAAAGCCTCACTCACGCGTACTTTGAGTTCTCCTCCGTGCAAACCATAGAGCCTTGCCGACAGGTTGAGGTTCTCGATGGCGGTCAGGGCACCGTCAGCCGACAGAAGTTGGGGTACGTAGCCAATGCGTCGACGTACTTCGATGGGGCTTTTCGCCACATCGAAACCAGCTATCGTGGCGGAGCCAGAACTCGCGTCCAGCAGGGTGGTGAGGATTTTAATCGTTGTGCTCTTGCCTGCGCCGTTCGGGCCCAAAAGGCCGAAGATCAGGCCGCTTCGTACTTTCAGAGACAGGCGGTCGAGCGCAGTGACCTGATCGAAGTGCTTGGTGAGGTCGACGGTGATTATTGCATTTGCATTGTTGTCGTTGGGGTCGGCCATGATGGAGCAGTATTGCACATTGTATCCCTACCGTAAACCGCAGAGCCCGCGCTCGAAGCAAAAACAAAAACATAAATTCGCATCCCCTTTTCCGAGTTGCTCGACCAACTTTTCAATCGCCTCCGGTGTATTGGTGATCTTCCCAAAATAGCGCACATTCAGCAACTCCAATGAGGCAGCCCTATGTCAATACCCGTCTGAATAAAATCAGGAGTTCGCCCCACGCGCGTTCCGCCTGGAGTTCATCGTAGATAGGCCTGCCTCCCTGGATTGGCATGTCCTTAATGCACCATCCATGCCGCGCGCCTTCATAAACTTCAATTTTTTCAGGCAGTTTTGCAGCCTTGAATACCTCCGCAAGTTCGGTCTTGGCTTCCGGCTGGCGCTCATCGTCGTTCGCTGCGATGCCGAAGTAGTACTCCGCCCGCATTTTTTGAACAAGCCGGTGTGGGCTGTCCAACTTGTCGGTAACCAAACCGCCGCCATGAAAGGACGCGCCTGCGCCAATTCGATCTGGCACTCCCGCAGCCGCCTGCATTGTCATCAGGCCGCCCATGCAATAGCCAACGACACCCATCCTCGCTTTCTTGCTCACAAACGGCTGGGGGTCAAGAAAAGCAACGAATGCAGAAGCATCCCGCATTACATTTTCATTGGTCAACGGCGTCCGCAGGGCGCTCAGTCTGGCCCGATCTTCGGGCTTTTGAAAATCGAAATCAGGCCCGACCCCTGGTGCTTTTGTCAGGCGATAGAACGGATTCGGAACGAGGACCGTGTAGCCTTCCGCCGCCAGCCGTCTTGCCATGTCCCGCATGGTGGGACGAAGCCCAAAGGCATCGGGGAACATGATGGCCGCAGGCCACGCACCGCTACCCAGCGGATGCACAAGTGCCGCATCACAGATACCGCTCGCGGTGTGGATTGCCACATCGACTTCACTGACCGCAATGGGGGCAGGAGCGCTCACTGCGCCTGTTGCCACAGCAATACCCGTACCAGACCGCACCATACCAAAATGCCCTTCAACTGGCCAGAAACTGTCCGCATCATCGGCAATCCCACCGTAAAAAATCGGGAATGAAATGTGGAACTTTCTCGAAACGAGAGGAATCTACATGAAGCAGTCGAAATTCAAGAATAGCCAGATTTAGTGTTTGTCTGGCGTCAAAGAGCGATGTTAAAGACATCTTGAATGTTGATCCTGGGGTATTTTTCGACCGGACCACCAAAGACACCTTTTCACGATGCTACGGAAGTGTCCTGGCAAGCCGAAAACCAACATCGTGTTCCCCCTCTGCCGGCCTGCCCATAATACGGTAAGCCGCGAGAGTACCCTGCGGCCCGCTGTTCCAGGAACCGCCGCGAAGCACGCGCTTCGCGCCATCTCCCTGCCACACACTGCCATCCGTTGGCGCTCCGTTGTAATTATCGTGCCAACTGTCCTCCACCCATTCCCAGACGTTGCCGCTCATGTCGTACAAGCCAAAGGCATTAGCCTGTTTTTGGGCTACGGGATGGGTCATGTCATCGCTGTTGCTGACGTCCCACGCCACGTTGCCCAGATCATCTCTGCCGCAGTATTTCTGCTGTCCGCCTGCCCGACAGGCGTATTCCCATTCCGCCTCAGAAGGCAGGCGATACTGTTTGCCAGTCCTGGCGTTGAGTTTCTGGATAAAGTCCTGGACATCATCCCAACTGACATTTTCCACCGGGCAGTTTTCTCCACAATTTCTGGTGAATAGGCCGCCGCTAAAATGACTCGGATTATTGCCCATGATCGCCTTCCACTGTCCCTGGGTCACTTCGGTCTTGCCTATGGCAAAAGTTTGGGCTATGGTGACGCGGTGTACGGGTTTTTCATTAGCCTCGCCGTTGTTGGAGCCCATGTCGAAACTACCCACCGGAAGCGCGACCATTACAGAACAGTCTGAACAATCCTGAAACTCCCTGAGTTTTGACAGATCCGACCCGGTCACAGTTTCGTCGGCAATTGTCGGCGTATGGATCAGAAAAACACTGGCCGCAATAACGAATTGAGCATACTTCATCTGGTTTCTCCTGTTCGGCGTTTTCTGAGAGGAACCCCATCATACAACGATTCTGACGACTATTTTCAAACGTTCGAATGTTGAGGTTTCGTATTCCAGCCATGGGAAAGTCGTGGTACATTTGCGTGACGCGCTGCCGGGTTCTCCGCATCGACACCTGGTCGTGAAACGCATGGAAATATCCTACCCATCCGCTCAATTTAGTGACGCAATATAGTCACCAAGAGGCAAAATGGATGCCGCGAAGGCCTGTATGGAAACCGTGAGGGATTGCCGACAGCAATTGCAGGACAACGCAAAGGTATTTCTCACTCGCGACCCGGACAGCAACCACCTGCACAAAATGCGCGTTGCGCTGAGGCGCATGCGGTCCACTTTTGGCATTTCCCCTCATGCTTTCGACGAAACCGCCTTCTCTGACATCTCCACGGAATTGAAATGGTTGTTGGAAGAGTTGGGACCAGCAAGAAACTGGGATGTTTTCGTCCTGAAAATACTTCCGCCGATCTTGGCAGCCCTGTCACAGGAACACGATTTTGCGAAACTGCAGCAATCAAGCGATGTCCTGCGCAGGAAAAATCGGGACAGAGCCATAACCGCCATCGAGTCACATCGCTTTCAGGCTTTGTTGCTTGAACTCGAAGCAGCCTTGGCCCACGATTCCTGGTTGCAAGGCAACGCTTCTTCGATTGGTCATTTTGCGAATTTAGTCTTGGAAAAGCGCTATCACAATTTCAGGAAACGCGGAAGAAGCATTACCACCCTTCATCCGGAACAACTGCACACCCTTCGTATCAATGGGAAGAAATTGCGCTATGCATCCGAGTTTTTCATGCCTCTCTACCCTGCTCGTTCTGCACATTCATTTCTGACCGCCCTGTCTGGACTTCAGGATACACTCGGAGCAATCAACGATGCCGTAACCGCAAACCATCTCTTCAAAGAATTACCGGACGTGGACCTCGCCACTTCCTGCCTTGTCAAGGGATGGTTAGCCTGCGAAACCAAGCAGTTAACCGGTCAACTCGACCTCCAGTGGAAACAATTCAACACCATAGCCCCATTCTGGTAATCATCGGAAAGTGAAACACACGGAACTTTAGATCCCATCGGGGTTTTATACTACCCATACGATGTCGCCAGGTGCACGGATGAAAAAGTTCAGGGAAAGCCAGAGTTGCACGTTTTTAACTCTGCACAGGAAGAAAGTGGAAGATAATGATGCTCAATCTCTCAAGTGGAGAAAGCCATGGACGAAATCTGCGCGTTGACCCATAAGCACTGCAAACCCTGCGAAGGCGGTGTTCCTCCACTCTCGCACAGCGAGATCACCCCCTTACTGGCACAACTCGATGGCTGGGTATTGCGTGGCCGAGCCATCGAAAAGTCCTTCGGATTCAAGAACTATTACCAGACCATGGCATTCGTGAACGCGGTGGCATGGCTGGCCCATTGCGAAAATCATCACCCCGACATGACAGTAAGTTACAACCAATGTCGCGTGGAATTTACGACACACGCCCTCGATGGTCTGTCGGAAAACGATTTCATCTGCGCCGCCAGGGTGGATGCCTTGTTCAAGGGCCGATAAACGCCGGCCGCCGGAATGGACATCCACGGCGATCAGGCAAGGAAGCGACGCGGCCACCATCGTTCCCGAAATACAGAAACCTCTGCCCGGGATTGCCTGGTGGTCGGCAGGATGTACGCTTGATCAGCCCTGAACTTTTACAGAGAGTCACAATCCAACTCGCTTATTCTGTTAGTCTGAAGCCTTTCCCCCCGTAGCGAGGTTTTGAAGATGGTGCGTGTGCTCCGGTCATTGGGTATTCTCGGTTTAATGGTGTCTTTGAAGGGATGGGCAGCGTTAGGAGGGAGTGATCAGCAAGTGCCCCAGGAAGGTTTTCCCCTGACCTCCTATGTCCCGGCCCATGCGGCTTCTGCCACCCCGCCCGGGGGGATTCGTCAGCAAACGGTTGAAACCTTGCAACATGTGGTCGTGACGGAATACTCCAGCCATGGCACTGTCTTTGCCTTGACCTGGTCAGGGCCCACCCTGCCCGACGCCAGCGTTTTTCTGGGTTCCTATTTTCCCCAGTACCAACAGTCGCTCCAGAAGCGTCCTCTCCGCCCTGGAGCCTACCGGGCTCCGATTGCCCTCCATACCCCCGCCCTGGTCGTTCATGCCAGTGGTCATATGGGCGCCTACCAAGGCTCCGCTTATGCGCCCGCTCTGCTCCCTGCCGGTCTGGACCTCTCTCTCATCGGGGTAGCCCCATGAAGACGCTTCCCCTGAAATTCTTCCTGCGATCCCTGATCCCCGGGGTTTTCCTGGCCCTGACGGCCTGTGGCGGTGGCGGTGGCGGTGGCCCCACGGCGGCCCCTCCCCAGACCTGCAATGCCTTGACCGTCCCAGCCACCACCATTCCCACGCCGTTTACAGCCGCATCGTCATCGACATCCAATCAGGTACCGGTCACTGTGGAACAATATGCTGCGGTAAACTACCCTTCCATGAACATGCCCTATGTTACGGTGCAGGTCTGCCATGGAAGCCAATGTGTTACCGTCGATCATGTCATCGTGGATACGGGTTCCTACGGACTGAGGGTACGCGCCGATTTCCCCGGGATCAGCGCCCTGAATCTTCCTGCCGTCACCAACGGTACGGTGCCCGTCACGGAATGCGCCCAGTTTTTGGGGGGCTACATGTGGGGAGGGATTTACCAGGCCACGGTTAAAGTGGGTGGAGAAACCACTGCCAACCCGATTCCCATCCAGTTGGTTGGCGGTCAATATCCCTTCACGCCACCGGGCAGTTGCACCAGCAATGCAGGCACCGACATCGGCAACCTGGATGGAATCGGTGGCAACGGACTGCTGGGCGTGGGGGTATTCCTGCATGACCTCAGTCCCTACTATGCCTGTGCCAGCAGCCCGAACACGGGGTCTGGCAACCTTGCCCTGACCAGTGTCGTCTTCAACCCTGTGGCCGCCTTCAGCAGCGACAACAACGGAGTGGTGTTGACCCTGCCCACCGTTAATTCCCAAGGACAATTCACGGCAAATGGCACATTGACTTTCGGTATCAACACCCAGACCAATAACTCCCTCGCCACCAGTTATTCAGTACTCCCTGTACCCGCCTCGGGACCGAATATCGGCAATTTTACAGCCAGCCTGAATGGCCAGACCGGAACCTATCCGGGCTCCTTCTTCGACAGCGGATCAAATCTGTATTTCATCCCCCTGACTGGTGTCCCCACCAATTCCAACGGGGACTACAATCCCCAGACCCTGATGACGATCACGGGCACGGCTACTTCCTTCGTCAATTCATCCAATACCACGCCGCTTTCCTTCGGGCTGCTCGATATTTCAAGCGGCCTGAGCAATGGGGACCGCGCCTTCAATGACAGTGGAACGAGCAATGGGGCTACGGCGGGATCGGCGGATTTTGGCTTGCCCTACTTTTATGGCCATTCCATCATCAATGGGTTGAATGGCGCCCAGGTCACCCAAGGCAGCACCCCTTTTACCGGACCTTTCTATGCAGTCCAATAATTCGTCCCGGAGAATACTGCGCCTGAGCGGTGCCTTGCTGGCTTTCACAGGGATTGCACTGGGTGCTTTCGGGGCTCATGCCCTGCGTTCGGTCCTGGCGCCGCCTCTACTGGAGGTATGGCATACCGGGGTGGAGTATCAACTGTGGAATGCGGTGGGACTGATCGGCCTGGGGGGGTGGACGGGCATGGACGTACGCGGCCCAGGCCAACTGATCGGCGGAGGTGTACTGGTATTTTCAGGGTCCCTCTACCTGTTGGCCTTGACCGGGGCCTCCTGGCTCGGAGCCATCACTCCGCTGGGTGGATTGGCCATGCTGACAGGCTGGGCTTGGGTGGCCTGGAGAGGGATTCGATTCCCCTCCCCATAGAAAACCGTGCCACCCAATTCCCGGAAAACTTGCCAGTTCCGTCAGCACAGGCGTTCGAGCACCCGCCTGGCGATCGCATCGAGAGGCAACACTTCATCCACTGCGCCCACTTCCACAGCAGCCCGTGGCATGCCATACACCACGCTGGTCGCTTCGTCCTGGGCGATGGTATAAGCACCCGCCTGGCGCATCTGGAGCATCCCCTGGGCCCCATCCCGGCCCATCCCGGTCAACAGGATAACCAGTCCGTTGGCTCCCACGCTCTGAACTGCGGACTGAAACAGAACGTCCACCGAAGGACGATGGTGGTTGACCGGGGCATCGCCCCCCAGACGAAGCGTATATCCGGTTCCGTTACGCGTCACACGTAAATGGGAATGTCCTGGTGCCACATAGACATGACCGGGCAAGACCCGTTCACCTTCCTCGGCCTCCTTGACGTTCATGCGACATAACCCATTCAGCCGGACTGCGAAGGATTTGGTAAAGGCCTCAGGCATGTGCTGGGTGATCAGGATGGCAGGGGCATCTTCGGGCATGGGCTCGAGAAACACCTTCAGGGCCTCGGTACCGCCCGTGGATGACCCCACCAGAATGATTTTCTCAGAGGCAGAAAGTTTTCCGGAGTGACGAACCGGGGATACCATACCTTCGCCCTGAGTGCAACTTGCCGCACGGGAACGGAACGCCATGCGAATCTTTCGGGCAATCTCTTCCGCATACTCCTGCAATCCCGAAACCACATCGAGTTTGGGTTTGGCGATGAAATCCACCGCCCCCAGTTCCAGAGCATCGAGGGCCACTTCGGAACCCCGCTCGGTCATGGAAGAAATCATCAGCACAGGCATAGGACGCAGACGCATCAGACGCTCAAGAAAGGTCAACCCGTCCATCCTGGGCATTTCCACGTCGAGCGTCAAGACGTCAGGATTCAGTTCCTTGATCATGTCACGGGCCTGCAGTGGGTCGGCGGCGGCCCCCACGACTTCCAGATCGGGAAAACTGCCGACCACCTCGGTCAAGATAGCCCTGATCAGGGCAGAGTCATCGACGATCAACACCCTGATCCTGCGCGTCCCATTCACGGTCGATATCCTGTCTCTCATTCTTGCGGCCACAGGGAACTAGAACAGTTCCACCCCTCCTGAAATATCCGTTCCACGGATACGCTCACCATACCGATGCTCACGGGTCACGATGGTATCGTTGTGAACCGAACGCAGACGTTTGACCAGAATCTTGCCGGTATTGGGAAAGAAATAGACCTTGCGGGGATAAATATCCATCAGATCCTGGGCCGTAACGGGGATATCTTCGGTCTGGAGATAATCCAGGATAAATTCCGCATTGCGTTCCCCAATCCGGGCCGTCGTAAACCCACGCAGCACCTCCGCTCCCCCGAAAACCTTGGCCTCCAGATGACTGCGCCGGGCCCCTGCCTTGAGCAAACGGTTAATCATCAACTCCATGGCATAAGCGCCATAACGACCTGCCACGCTGAGCGGTGTTCCTCCCTCGCGCAGATCATCCGGCAACATGAAGTGATTCATCCCGCCCAGTCCCGCCACCCGGTCCCAAAGGCAGGCCGCCACACAGGATCCCAACACGGTCACCAGAACCATGTCTCGCCCCGTCACATAATATTCTCCAGGTAAAATCTTGATCGCTTCCCGCTGAAACTGGCGATCGAAATACCCATTCGGGGCCAAAACCTCCTGGCAGGACGTATCTGTCATCGTTGCTCGACTTGATTGGTCATTCCCGTTGTCTTGCGCTCGGAGAGTTGATAGACGGTTTTACCGCGCAGATGGAAAAAATCGCGCGCATGGTGAAAAATCTCGGAATGCCCCGCATACAACAACCCTTCCGGGTCGAGATGCCGGGCCATTTCCCCCAAGATTTGGTACTGCGTATTTTTATCAAAATAAATCATAACATTACGGCAAAATATGGCATTCAGGTGAGAATGGATCGGCCAATGGGCGTCCAGCAGGTTCAGTTGAAAAAACGTGACCAGACGACGCACCTCAGGACGAATTCTAACCGACCCTGAGTGTTTACCCACTCCTTTGTAAAAAAACCGGTGCAGACGCCTTTCACTCAAGGTCAGGTTTTCTGCGGCATAGGCCCCTTCTTCGGCCTGGGCCAGAACATGAGTGTTGATATCGGTCGCCTGAATCAGGACAGGAGGATCGGGGCCCAGGGTTTCCAATACCGTCATGGCCATGGAATAGGGCTCCTCTCCTGTAGAACAGGCAGAACACCACAGACGGATGGGGGAACGACTCCTTGAAGCCAGGTCCTGCAACTGTTGGGCCAACAACTCAAAATGATGGTTCTCGCGAAAAAAAGAGGTGAGGTTGGTGGTCAGGGCGTTGATAAAACCCTCCCACTCCGAATCTCCTCCCCTCAGGAAATTTTGCAAATAATCCTCAAAACTTTTTGCGCCCGTGACCCGCAAACGTCGCGTCAACCGACTATAGACCAATTCCCGTTTGTTTTCACTCAAAAAAATACCAGCCCGCTCATGAATCAGACACCGCACCTGTTCAAAATCGCGTTCAGTAAAACAAAACTCGCGGGGTCTCACCATCACCTCTGTCTCAAAATTCCTGCCAGTCACCATCCTCACTGTCCGCTGGTTTCTGGACTCCCAACACCATGGGACGTCTGGGTTCGGTACGTGCTTCCTGAGCCAGAAGACGCGGGAAGTCCCTCATGGTTCGACTCAACTTGTGAATGGTTTTGCCGGGAGCCACAGGAGCCGGGTGAATCTTGAAGGTCCCCATCAAACGTTTGAGGCCTTCCGCCTGCTCTTCCAGAGAAGCCGCGGCGGCAGCTTCTTCTTCCACCAATGCGGCATTTTGCTGGGTCGTATCATCCATATGGGCGATGCTCACATTGACCTGTTCAATCCCTCGACTTTGCTCCGTGGAGGCCGCCGCAATTTCCCCCATGATATCCGTAACCCGGGTTACAGACGTCACTACATCCGTCATGGTACGACCTGCTCTTTCCACCAGACCGATGCCCTCTTCCACCTTCCCCACCGAATCTCCGATCAGCCCCTTGATTTCCTTGGCAGCTGCCGCGCTACGCTGGGCCAGGTTACGTACTTCGCTGGCCACTACTGCAAAACCGCGCCCCTGCTCCCCGGCACGCGCGGCTTCCACTGCCGCATTCAGGGCCAGGATATTGGTCTGAAAAGCGATGCCATCGATCACGCCAATGATATCAACGATCTTCTTGGAACAGGCCCCAATATCGCCCATGGTCTGAACGACCTGCGCCACCACGACCCCCCCCGTTGTCGCCACATCCTGGGCATTGCGCGCCAACTGATTGGCTTGATTTGCATTTTCCGCATTCTGCTTGACCGTGGAGGTCAATTCTTCCATGCTGGCAGCGGTTTCTTCCAGGCTGGCAGCCTGTTCCTCCGTTCGACCGGACAGGTCGGCACTGCCGGAAGCGACTTCCTTGCAGGCCGCATTGATGGTATCGGCCGAGTCATTGACCTGCTGGATGAGAGAGGCCAATTGTTCGACCGCCGCATTCACATCCTGTTTCATGCGTTCAAAGATCCCCTGGTAGTCGCGCGTAATGGACTGGGTCAAATCGCCCTGAGACAGGGAGGAAAGCACGCGACCGACCTCATTGAGACTGCCGGAAGTACTGTCGATGAGCCCATTGATCCCCTCTGAGACCCGTAACAGAAACCCTTCCTTGCCCCTCACCGGGATCGATTTCGAGAAATCCCCCTTGACCGCACTCTCGATCACTGAGTTGACCTCTTCTTCCATTGCCAACTCGGCAGTCCGGTCCAGCCATTCCACCACATAGCCCAGCCGTTCGTTCCGTTCGTTGAGCACGACGCTGAAGGTGAGTTGAAAAGTATGCCCCCCCAACTCGATACAGGTATGGTGCGAATCGCGCAATTGTTCCAGAAACCGGTTCTGATGACCGGAATTTTCATAAAAATCATCGATTGAACTGCCGATCAGGGCATCCGTCTCAAAAAGTGGGAGGTCACGACGAATGGCTTCCTGTGCCGCACTGAGTAGCGCATGGGCCGACTTGTTGACGAAAATGATGCGGTGCTGGAGGTCGGCGATCATGACGCTTGCACTCACATTGTTCAATCCGACCCGGACCCGTGAATTTTCGTCTACCAGACGCCTGCCTTCCATCACCTCAAATCCCATGCGTGTCTGCATGGACTTGATGGCATACATGAGTTGACCGATTTCATCCCGTTGCTCCACCACGATGTTATTGTCAAAGTGGCCCTGGGCAATGCGTGTCACCAGTTCCGAGGCATGGCGCAGAGAACGGGTCAGGTACCTTATCAGCAATGCTACCAGCAAAATGGCCACCGCTACGCTCAGTACGCCAATACCCGCCTGAACCAAACGCAACAGGCGCCGGCGATCCTGCTCCTGGGCATAGGCCGTACGCAGCGCATCTACCTCCTGATCATTCATGGTTTCCAGTTGCTGGTACATTTGAGCCTGCAGCGTCTTCAGTTCTTGTCCCATGAGCGCCTCTGCGCTGGCACGATCGCCCTGATGCAAAAAGTCAAGCAAGGGATCCAGTCCCTGCCGCCCGTAACTTTCCAGAAGAATCTGTAAACTTTTCAATTGGGTTTGCGCTTGGCCATCTGCCGCCACATTCACACTCAGGCTGCTGAACAGGGCCTGGCTGACAGCCTTGAAATTATCCACCGAATCATCCAGTTGATGGATGGGCAGCGGCTCTGGCGCCGGAACTCCTGTCTTGTGCAGGAGTTCTGCCCTGTTGCCCGCGACCGGAGTCACCGAGGGGGTGGCGGAATGGTTTAACAGATCGATCATCTGCAACTGGTTCTGAGCCACCAAAAATTTGAGTTCCACCAGATCATGTACAAAAATGACCCGTCGATTGACGATTTCATCCATGTTTGCTTCGCTGACCCGTCCCTCCCACCAGGTCATGGCACCCACTGCCAGCAAGGCAACCATCATCGCCAGAAAAGACCACAGGATATGCTGGTTTTCGCTCAAGCCACGTCGCCCATACCCCCCTAGCAATCCAGCCTTGACGACCCGTCCTTCCTTGATACGCAAGCGCCCCTGCTTTTTTTCCTTGAAGAGACGGTAGATCCGTTCGGCTTCTTCGATTTTCTGACGGCTGGCCTTGGTGCGTACTGACAGGTAGCCCACACAGTGGCCTCCCTCGACCAAGGGGGTGACGTTGGCCTGAACCCAGTAATGGTCTCCATTTTTTCGCCGGTTTTTGACCAACCCCGTCCAGGGCAAACCCTCCTTGAGCGTTTGCCATAAATCCAGGAAAGCCTCTTCCGGCATATCCGGATGACGAATCATATTATGCGGCTGACCGATCATCTCCTGTTCGGTATAGCCACTGACCTCGATAAAACAGGGATTGACATAGGTTATCTGTCCCTTGAGATCCGTCTTCGACACGATGATGATGTTCTCACCGAGTTCGTATTCAACGTTGGTCACCGGTAGGTTGGTTCTCATGTCCTGTACCCCTTGATGGATATTTGTTATTGGTTTATTCGGCCACGGTTTTTTCGGTCAGCGCCATGTCTTCGCTCTTCACCAGACGCTCGATGTCCACCAGAATCAACATGCGTTGGTCCAACGTACCCAATCCCATCAGGTAGTGGGTATCCAGGGTCGCCGTAAAGTCGGGGGCGGGACGAATCTGCCCGGGGGTCAGGGATAGCACGTCGGAAACGCCATCCACCACCATCCCCACCAGACGTTCGACCAGACGCAGAATGATGACGACTGTGAATTCATCGTAGCGGATCTCTCCCAGATGAAAGCGCACCCTGAGATCGATGATGGGCACGATTTCTCCGCGCAGGTTGATCACCCCCTTGATAAAATCCGGCGTATTGGCGATGCGGGTGACCGTTTCGTAACTCCTGATTTCCTGGACCTTTAGGATATCAATCCCGTATTCCTCACTGCCCAGAGTGAACACCAGAAATTCGTTGACAGCGACTGCAGGAATTGGGTCTTTCTGATTCATCATGGTTCTTGTCGTCCTTGGGTGTCCATCAAACCATTCCGGTCCTGGGAAACTGACTTTCTTGCACGAGGGGTGCCGGATCCACAATCAGTGCAACCCGCCCATCGCCCAGAATGGTGGCCCCGGAAATCCCCGCCAGCTTGCGAAAATTGGCTTCCAGGCTTTTGACCACCACCTGCTGTTGCCCCAGCAGAGCATCCACGCACAGGGCCACCTTGCGCCCTTCCGCCTCCACGATCACGGCGATGGGGGAAGTCTCCGGAAAAAGCGACCGATCACCGGACACCGGAAATTTTTCACTCAATACAACCAGCGGGACATATTCTCCCCGCACTTGCAACAGACGTCCATCCCCACTGATCGTACGCAGATTTTCCGAAGTCAAGGGCACCGACTCCAGAATCGAAATCAGTGGGAGAACATAAACCTGTTCTCCCACCGCCACCAGAAGGCCATCGAGGATGGCCAGGGTAAGCGGCAAACGGATGATCGTACGCGTACCCAGGCCGGCCGTCGAGTCGATCTCGATTCGTCCGCCCATCTGGTGGATGTTGCGCTTGACCACATCCATGCCCACCCCCCGTCCCGAGATCTCAGTGATCCTGTCGGCCGTGGAAAAACCTGGTTCAAAAATCAAATTCCATACTTCAGCATCCGTCATCGCATCATGACAGGGCAAACCCTGCTCACGCGCTTTGGCCAGAATTTTGTCGCGTGACAACCCACCCCCGTCATCGCTCACTTCAATGACCACTGCCCCACCCTGATGACAGGCATTGAGGGTCACCGTCCCGAAGGAAGGCTTGTGCCTCTCATGACGCTGTTCGGGCATTTCAATACCATGATCCATACTGTTACGGATCAGATGCGTCAAAGGATCGGAAATTTTCTCGATCAATCCTTTATCGAGTTCCGTCCCCTCGCCCAGAATTTTCAACGCGACCTGTTTTCCCAGTTTGCCGGCCAGATCGCGAACCAGTCGGGGAAACCGGTTGAATACCACGGAAATCGGCAACATCCGTACCGACAGGATGGCCTCCTGCAAGTCGCGCGAATTACGCTCCAACTGGCCCAGTGCTCTTTTCAGGGGTTCGTAACGCACCCCCTCCAGAGATCCGCCGGCTTGCATCAACATCGCCTGAGTAATGACCAGTTCTCCAACCAGATTGATCAGTTGGTCCACTTTTTCCACGTTGACGCGAATCGAGGAATCCGTGCCAACTTGATCGGTAGCGCGACGCCCCCGGGAAACCCGTTCGGAAACGAACTCCACCCTTGCCCCGGAAACCGCCGGGGCCTGCTCGGCCTCCCCTGTCCTGGAAGGGGGAACGGAGGAATCCGCTGCCGGAAAAACAGGATCCGCAAAAAACCCATAACCAGGGTCGGGGTCGGGTTCTGGTTTTGTCTCCCGAATGGATTCAAAAAAATCGTGACCCTCGTCAAAAAACCCATAGCCCGGATCGTGCTGCGCCACCGATTCCGGAACCTTCTGTTTGGTCTCTTCTCCAGAGAAAACCGGAACCAACGCATTTTCCACAGGAAAAGTGTCTTTGGAATCAGACCCCATCGTACTGGCCAGAACAGTCAATTTCGCCTGGACGCCTTGCACGACATCCGGATCCACACTTCCCTGACCACGGTGAAAAGCCAACTGCATGCGCAACACATCCCCGGCTTCCAGGAATGCGTTGATCATCTCTTCGGTCAGGACTATTTCGCGTTTGCGCACCCGGTCCAGCAAATTCTCCAGAACATGGGTAACTTCCGTCATGTCGTTGAAACCAAAGGTAGCGGAGCCCCCCTTGATGGAATGAACCGCACGAAAGATGGCGTTCAGGTCCTCACCCAGCGGGGCCATCCGGTCCACCCCCAGCAGCAAGGTTTCCAGGGCCAGCAGATGTTCCTCCGTTTCATCGAAGAACACCTGAAAAAACTGACTGAGATCGATACTCACAAAGGGAACCTGGATCAGAGTTTGAAAACGGTTCGGATCACCCGATACATTTTCTAACCACTTCCAACAATTTTTGGGGATCAAAGGGCTTGACCAACCACCCCGTTGCCCCGGCAGCACGACCTTGAGATTTCATGGAGTCACTGGACTCCGTGGTCAACATCAAAATAGGAACAGTCTGGTATGCTGGCAACATGCGCAGGGTTTTTATCAGGGTCAGGCCATCCATCTTCGGCATATTCTGGTCCGTCAATACCAGATCCACCACCATTTGACGGGCCTTGTCCAGCCCTTCCTGGCCATCTTCCGCTTCGATGACATCATATCCTGCCCCTCTCAAGGTAAAACCGACCATTTGCCGCATGGAGGCAGAGTCATCCACCGTCAGTATACTTTTGGCCACTTCATCTTCTCCTCAACCATCGATTCTAAAACAGTTCAATTTCACCTGAGGCCATGTCGGCCTGTCTCACCGGCTTACGCACCTGACATTCACGCAACGCTGCCAGTTTTCGTTCGAGACTTGAAATCGTCTGGACCAACGCCTCATCGGCCCGTTGGGAAGCAGAATGCTCCGACCCGGCCTGGTGGGCAATCAACTGATGTATGTCTCGTAACGCACTCAGCCGAATCTGGATATTGTCCACCAACTGGGTCACCATATCCTGAAACTGCAGGGAGGTCACCGCCTGAAACACGGCGTCTTCAATGCGTCCATTGAACTCGGTCTGATGCTTCACGACCTGCCGGAAACTTTCCCTGCCCGGGGCTGGATTCCCGTCCTGATTTCCCTCCTCAGACACTGCCAGCCCGATGATCTTCTGCTGTTCCTGCATCAGGGATTGCAGGCGCAATAAACTTTCCATCAGCTGACCCACGGCATCCTTCAGGAGCGCATCCACCTGGGTCAAATCGCGCTGCAGGGCATTGAACGCCTGATCCACGGGGGCCTGACTGTCTCCGATCAAACGCACCGTGGCACCGGTCACCACGGCAGATCCTTTCTCGCCCGCAGACGCGGGTTCTCTGCACCCGGTCCCGGGTTTCCGAACTTCCTCATGATCCTGACACTCCATCCCGACTCCAGTGAAACGTACTCGGGGGACCACTGTAACAGTTCCAAAGTTGTTTTTCTAGCCTGATGATCCCGGGTACCGAAAACCCCGGCAGCAGGAGTTCACGATCATTACATAACGAACAGAATTTTTCGTCACCCAGGCGGGGAGGTCCCTATCATTCCCTTTTTTCTCCGCGCCAACACCATGAGTCCAGATTCATGCATCCGCGTCTTTGCCATTACCTGTCATCAACTGGTCCTGGCGGGCTTGAACGCCCTGCTGACCAATCATCCAGGCAACTTTCTGTGGCTGGGCGGGCACCCGCCCACAGCCAGTCTCTTTCGCGAACTGGAACGACAACACCCAAAAATCGTGATCCTGGACGATGCTTCCCTGTCCATCCTCCCCACGCTATCCACGCATCTGGCCGAACATCACGTCGAACTGATCCTGTTGACCCAGTCTGACGAACTCAAGGGACTGGAGGCACAAATCCAACAGGGGGTGTTGGGGATCGTCCATGTTTCCGAGCCCCTTGGTTCCATTCTGGGGGCACTCCATGCCGTATCCCAGCAGCATCTCTGGGTACCGGCACGCCTGCGTGAGCGGCTTCTCACCAAGGCTTTCTCATCCGTGGCGCAAAAGTCCGACAAAAATTCATCCAGGATTTCCGAGTTGAGCACCAAGGAAAAGGAACTGATCCGTCTGATCGTCCATCACCCGGAAGCCAAAGCGCTGGCTCTGGGCGAATGG
>NZ_DAHVHV010000045.1:0-16659 GCF_027317285.1 Ferrovum sp.
TCCGTTCTGCTACCCGCACACTGCAGGATGATCCGGGAGATTTTTATTGAAAAACTTGACAGGTCAATACATATCAGCCTGTGGAGAATCGGCGCAGTCAGGCCGTTCCGTGAAGCAGGAACCCACCGAAGTGACTCAAGCAGCCTCTGCTTGAGCGCCGTAGGAATCCCCTTGCTTTAGCTGGGGGAGGATGTCAAAAGGCGACATTCAAGGTATGTCAATCACAGAATGCGGTTTTTAACTGCGTAACATAACGAAGCAAAGGTGCGGAATCAATCACAGATTACGGATACCCGATTTTTATTGCCTTTCGTTACGAGTTATGCCATAATACAATAAACTTTAGAGGTTGTCTACCTCGGATTGGTGGTAGGTTTCCCCTTAAAAAGGGATAAAACAGATTGATTTTGCTTGCAAACCCCGAAAACAATCGGCTTCCGAGGTTTTTGTGTCGAGCTTTCTTCATTAAAACCAAAGGTGATATTGTGGCAAAAAAACAACATAATGCGGATGGAATTTTAGACCCAGGTAGTACGATCTCTGGCGCCGACGTGGCCGAGAAACCGGTTTTCGAAGAAGCGCCGGTCGCTGAAATGCAGACCATTGAGTCGGAAGCCGTCCAAGGCGAAGCGATTGACGTTCCGAAAGAAGAGGGTATCGAGGCGGCGCAAGAAGTTGCTGAGGCCGAGGCTTCTTTGTCCGAAACGAAACCGGAGTCCGTCGAGAAGCCTGCCGCCGATCGCGTGCGCAAGCCGAAAATGCCGGCGGTGCCTGCGCGCCGGATCACTGGCAACGATCTGGTCAGATTCAAGATCGATCATGGGCTGACTGATATTGAGCTTTGCCGCTTGTTCCAGGTGGGGCCGCGCATCATGAGCGGCGAGATTGCGCGCGGCAATAAGGGGGTGAAGAGCCGGTCGATCTGTTATCTGTACCGGCTTTTCCAGAAGCACCCAGACGAACTGCTCCCGAGGCCGGCTCTGTCGATTTCGGATTTTTATCGTGAAATCGGCGGCGAAGCGGCGATCCAGGGGACCGAGTTCTCTCTGTATATCGGGCTTGAGTTGTCCGCGTATTTCCGGTTTTTCACGGTCGGCCAAAGCCCAGGGAAAGGCGTGCTGAAGGTTTTGGACTGCGCGATGAAGTTGAATAAGCACGATCCGAAGAAGGCTTTTGAGATGATCAAGACGCTGGCTCTCGAGGAAGGCTCGTCGCGGGGCTTCAATCCGATTGAGCGTCGGAGATGGGCGGAAGACGACGATGACGACGAATCGTAGTCGAATTGCGAGGGTTGGGTTGTGCCATTGAAACCATTTTTCCATGAGGCCAGAGAAATCGCGCGGCTTGCGCACAAAGCAAGATGCGTGGCTTTGGCGAACGGCTTTGTGGGTCTGTGCAAGACCAAAGGCGCGGATGTCGTCGTCTTTGGGTCTTTGGCGAACAAGGATGCGTTCTTTCGGGTGGATTCGGATATTGACCTGTGCATCCTTGATCCGGGGCCGATGACTTTTCGCGAAATAGAAACCCTTGCGGGTTATTTTTGGGGCCATGTCATTTTGTGTGGAAAGCCTCATGAAAATTGCACGGTCTGACGATGTTGAAAAGGGGGTGCTGGAAGGTGAGTGAGTTTGCCCACGGTCAGGTAGACGATAGCCATGAGGTTGCGGTATGTGCGAAAACCGTGCGCTCTGACAATGGCCCCCTGAACAGTGGCATTGATGGATTCTGCTGTGGCATTGGTTACCCCACAAGTGAAACCACTCACAATCCCTTCCAAATGCTTTTTGAAGGTAGCCCCCAGGCGCTTGAAGGGTTCCAGTCGGGAACGACGTGCCCAACTGATCCAATGCGTTATCAGGTAACGGGTTCGCTCTGGCGTATGGTTCGAGAACTCCACGATGTCCCTGAAGGCTTCTTTCATACGCCATGCTCGTCCTGTTTTCAATCGATTTCGATTCAGGTCATACATGTCTGCGCCTTGGGCCTGGTTCCATTTTCCAGGATCTTTCAAAAGTCCCCAACGGAGACCCTTCAGGCTGGGCTCCGTCTTCACTTCGGCACGACGGACTTGATCTACTGCTTCATTGACCAGTTTGACCAAGTGAAACCGGTCAAAACACTGAACTGCTTGAGGCAAATGCTTTGTAGCCCCGGCTTGGTAAGCACGGGACAGATCCATCGAAACCACTTTGATCTGGCTTGGATCTCCTTCATGGGCTTGAATATCCTTAACGAAGGCTTCGAAGACCTTGGCATCCCGTCCCTTCATATCAAAGATAACGCGGCGTTCATCCGCATCGTGAAACAAAGTGACAAAGCCCAGTCGTCCCACATGCTTCTCATCCACTCCAATATGTTTTACCTCAGTGTAAGACTCCTGATCACGGGCAGACTGAACCAGACTGGTAATCATTCGCCACAACCGCTGCTCATTCACCGAGAGAAGTCGTGCCACTTGGGCCACCGCCATCGTTTTACACAACATCACCGCCAGCGCTTCCATCAACAAGGTGAATCCACTCCCAGCACGCGCCCACGGAACTTCCATCTGCGTGGTCTTGCCACAGGTACAGGCGATGCGTGGGACTTTGGCGTGAATAAAGGCCCGGTACTGGAAAAAATGAAGGTGCTGCCAGGTGCGGTCCAGACGGTCATGAACCGGCTGGTCTCCCGCCCCACAAACCGGACACGGCAGACGCTTCTCTCCGCAAGCAACATTGAAATGGATCTCCCCTTCATCCAGAGAAAATTTGACTTCATCCACATGCCAAGGTTGGTGAAGTCCCAAGGCCGCTGTAAACAAGTTCTCCACAGTTGTCATGTCAACCCCCTCAACCAGGTTATCCAATGACGACAAAGATTACACCACTTTCCACACTAAACGGTGGAGACCCTTATTTTTTTGTTGGTACAAAGTTTGACCTGTGGGACAAATCAAGCCTGAAGCCGGACGTGATGGATGAGGTTGCCAGGTTTGGGGTGCGCCATATTGATTGAAGCGAGGAAAACATGAAACCATCTGAAGCGTTGAAATTGAACCGCGCAGCGATCCGGTTCGTGAGCGGCGATCCTCAACGACTACCTGACTACCTTGGGTATATCCTTGAGGCCATTGAGCGCATCCGCAACTACGTGGAAGATATTGGCGAAGCCGGTTTTTTGGCGAGCAATATCGTGCAGGACGCTGTGATTCGCAACCTTGAAGCGATCGACGAGGCCAGTCGCAACATTGAGCGAATTCACCCGGCGTTTGCTACCGCGCATCCAGAAATTCAATTGGCACTCGTCAATGACATAAGAAACGCATTGGCGCACAATTATTTCAAGGTTGATCTGAAGGTCGTCTGGAAGGCGATTCATAGCGACTTGCCGGCTCTGTACGAGCAGGTGCAAGCATTTTGCCGGCCAAAAGAATCTACCGCTCCAAAAATGAGATAGCCCCACTGATTGTCAAAATCGCGGGGCATATTTCCGGTTTCTCGGTTTCTGGTTAAATCTTCCCAAGATAGTCACGAAGTTGATCGTATGACGGATACTGGACACCAGTTTCTCGTCTGTACGACTCAATCGCTTTTTCGACGGAAAGCGTTGCTATTTCGCAAAACATCCTGTCGGCGTCTTTTTTCGGCATTCCGTTCAGTCTGGTGGTCGTGTAGAGAATATCCAGTTTGATTGCGTCGTCATCCGTCAGTTCGGCTGAAATCCGTTTCGTCGTCATGAAATCACCTTGTTTGGTTAAAATAGACCCGCCTTAAAATTGTACCCCAAGAAAACAAATATTCGCACGATAAATTATCTGATATGTGATAACATTTTTGCCGTAGGGCGCATTTAATACGGGGGCGTGACGAGTTCTGTCCTGCCTTGGTATGTGATAATGGTGTAGTATCACAAATGAAACGGCGATGCCCTGACGTAGCCGTGGCCGGCCGGTTGTTTTTGGCTTGTCGGCGCCAATGACGGGTGTTCTGTTGGTCGTGCGAAACGACAAAAGCTGACGAAAATTCGGCCTTGTCGAGAAATTCTGCGGAAGCTCGGGCTTTTCGTCATGGTGATGCGATTTGACGGTGCGACTCCTGGGCGAGATGATCCAGGCGGGAACATGGGAAAGCGCATGGTTTTTCTTTTTGATGCGCGATCTTTGCCGCGCTAATGGCCGAAAACGATCTTTTTGCTCCGGTTTTAGAAAAAGTCAGAAAAAGCGATTTTCATTGCGATTCGTCTCGAAAAAGGTGGGGAGATGGAACAAATCCTCGAAAACTTCAAAGACTGGTTGAAATCACCGGTATTTGATACTCCGTACTCGCCGCACACGATCCGGCTGTATTCCAGGATTGCGGCGGATTTTGATGCGTTTTGCCGCGACGAGCATATCAGTTCGTGTAACGAGTTCGGCGTGCCTCATGTGCGCAAGTTCACAGGCGCCGGCGCGGATGGAAGACAATACGCGCGATCAACGATCAACTCGCGTGCCGTAGCGTTGGAATTGATCTTCGCCTATCTGCAGGAGGTCGGCGAGTGCAACGAAAACCCGGTGATCTACTACCGCGAGGCAAAAGTGAAAAAGCGCGGCGGTGTTGGCGGGAGGGTGGGCACGCGCCTGCCGGAGTGCCTGTCCTGGGAAGAGCAGGATCGCCTGCTGCACGCATCGATGTCGGACGACACGTTTACCGGCTACCGCAATTCCGCGCTCGTAGCGTTGCTCCTGGATGCCGGGCTACGCACGCAGGAGGCGATCGATCTGCCGCTGTCTGCCGGCGCCGACTACCTGGCCGGACGGCTGAGGGTGGTTGGGAAAGGCAGGAAGGAGCGGTTGGTGCAGTTTGCGCCGACGCATGCCGACTACATGGCGTCCTGGCTTAAAAAGCTGAAGTACCGTAGCATGGTCAAGAGGTTCGATGACAGGTTGTTTGTGTCAGAGCGCGGCGGGGTCATGAGCCAACAAACCGTGTACTACGCGATCAACAAATTGCTGGCTTCAGCGAACATCACGACCAAACAGCAGAACGGCGGGCATTTGCTGCGCCACACGGCGGCCAGTGTGATGCTGGCATCTGCCCTGCCTCTAAAGCAGGTGCAAGAGAACCTGGGCCACACATCGCTGACGACAACCGAGAAGTATTTGCACCTTCTCGAGCAAAGGCCGTGATGCCTGGCCGTGTTGCGTAGTTGCAACGAATGGCGCTTTTTTGGGGTTGGTGTATTATTGCGTCTGGCGGTGTTCAGGGTTTTCCTGCTACACCAAATTTACACCAAAAAATTTATAACCTGTTGATTCGTAAGGGATTTATCCGATATAGTTTTGCTTCTTCTCGGCACCAGAAATCATGGGAAAATTCCCGAAGCGAACTATAACATATCGACCTTAGCCGGTCTGCAGGTTTTTGGCGAGATTCGCACAATGTCTCATCAGGACCGGGTTCCGAAATCCTATTGCACCACGCGTGAAGCCTCTAAACGACTGGGAATTTCCCTGCGTACGGCCCAGCTCTGGGCGGAACAGGGGATTCTCGAAGCCTGGAAAACCCACGGCGGACACCGTCGAATCTGTCGAACCTCCGTGGAAAACCTGGTCTCGAAACGGACACAAAACCCGTCTGGCACTGCCACAGGGACTCCCTTTGAAATCCTGATCGTGGAAGACGACGAGACTTTGCGTGCATTGTATCTGGCGCAGGCTCGCCAGTGGCCGATGAAACCAAACCTGCGCTCGGCACGCAACGGTTACGACGCGCTCGTCCAGATGGGACAACACGCCCCCGACCTCCTCATCACCGATCTGCACATGCCCGGCATGGATGGATTCGAAATGCTCCATACCCTTCCCACCATTCCCAGCCTCACCTTCATGAGCGTTTTGGTGGTCACGGGCCTGGACCCGCAGGAAGTGGCACAACACCCGAAATTCCCCAAGGGCACCCCCATCCTTCCCAAACCGGTCCCTTTCGATCAGATACAGGACCATGCGTGGCGTTGCTGGGTCTCGAAAGCCGGCCATTTTCCCGCAGGCTCTCCCGCACTGGGTCTGGCACGCTGAACGCCCCCCTAACCGATCAGTCCGACTCTGTCTGGATCTGACGCAAAACGGCCCGGTTCTGGTCCAGCAGCACCTGCAACCGTTGTGCAGAACGCACAATCATCAGGAGGTATTCCCGCTCCTCGGAAGCACTCACCCCTCCCTCCTGCAGGAGCGCGACAAACCCCTGGATCGCCGCCAGGGGGGTGCGCAATTCATGGTCGAGCGAAGAAGTCATCCTGACCATCAGGCATCGTAGGGGTGACGCAGAACGATGGTTTCGCGCCGATCCGGACCGGTGGAGACCACATCGATGGGCACTTCACAAATCTCGACCAGACGTTCCAGATAACGGCGCGCATTGAGCGGCAACTGATCGTAGTGTTCCACCCCCACGGAGGACTCATCCCAACCGGGCATTTCCTCGTACACCGGTTGACAACTCTCCAGAAGTTCTGCCCCCAGAGGCAAAATATCGCAGGATTGCCCATCTGCCAACTGATAACTGGTACAGATCCGAACGGTTTTCAACCCATCCATGACATCCAGTTTGGTCACACAGAGACCGGACACCCCATTGATCTGGATGGCGCGTTTGAGAGCCACGGCGTCGAACCAACCGGTACGACGTGCCCGACCCGTCACGGCGCCGAATTCATGCCCACGCGTCGCCAGACGGTGTCCCACCGCATCATCGAGTTCCGTCGGAAATGGGCCGGAACCCACACGGGTGGTATAGGCCTTGGTGATCCCCAACACGTACTCGAGTTGCTGCGGACCTACCCCGCACCCCGGTGAAGCAGCGCCGGCAATACAATTACTGGAAGTCACAAAGGGATAGGTGCCGTGATCGATGTCCAGCAGGGTTCCCTGAGCGCCTTCAAACAGCAGGTTATGTCCAGCCCGCTGGGCATCATGCAAACGTCGCGACACATCGGTCACAAGGGGACGCAACCGATCCGACCACTGAAGCGCCTCCTCCTTGACCTTCGCCAGATCCAGCGCTTCCTTCCCAAAATAACGGGTCAGGACAAAGTTGTGGTAATCCAGCACCTCACGCAATTTTGTCTCGAGACGGTCAGGATAAAATATATCCTGCACCCTCAATCCGCGCCGCGCCACCTTGTCTTCATAGGCCGGGCCGATTCCCCGTCCCGTGGTTCCGATGCGTCCTTCTCCCCGCGCTTCCTCGCGCGCCTTGTCGATGGCCACATGGTAGGAAAGCAAAAGGGGGCAGGCCTCGCTGATCAGGAGTCGGGAGGTGACATCCACTCCCGAGGTTTCCAGCATCTGAATCTCGCGCATCAGGGCATCCGGAGACAGAACCACGCCATTCCCGATGTAGCACGTCACCGTATCCCGAAGAATCCCTGCCGGAATCAGACTGAGTACGGTTTTACGACCACCGATGACGAGCGTATGACCCGCATTGTGCCCCCCCTGAAAACGCACGACTCCCTGAGCCCGATCCGTCAGCCAGTCCACCAGCTTACCCTTGCCCTCATCGCCCCATTGGGTCCCCACCACCACCACGTTGCGTGCCATGCGCGCCTTGCTCCCTTGTTTATTGGAATGTTTTCAACCGGGGCAGAAGCGCCTTGAGATCCAGACTGAACCCCACAGCCGGACGCGCCTGCCCAAAACTCTCGCCGATATCATCATACCGCCCCCCGCGCGCCACGGCCTCGGCAAACCCCGGACAATAGACAGCGAAGACCAATCCGCTATGGTAATGGACGCCGCGCAACTCCGCCAGGTCGAAAGACAAGGCCGTATGGGCGGGCAAGTGCTGCCGGACGGCATCGAGGGGAGCCAACATGGATTCCAGATCGGCCCATCCCGCCAGCGCCTGACGCGCAGCTTCCAGAACCTGACCGGGCGGACCATCGAGCCCACCCAGGGCAGAAAAACGCCAGTTCCACGGGGCGGGCAGAGCATGTGCCCAACGTTTCAGGGAAGGGACATCCCGCTGTTGTAAAATCTCGGTCACCTGCGCAGCCTGGCTGCGATTCAATCCGGCCTGTTCGACCATCCGCCGGAACAGGGCCACCTGCCCCACATCCACACGCACTTCATTCAGACCCAACTGCTCCAGACACGCCAACAACAGATTCAGAATCTCGAGATCGCCCTCCAAACCGGCCACGCCATACAACTCCGCCCCGACCTGAAAAGGTTCACGGGAACGCATCGGCGCTTCCGGATGCGTCTGCACCACGGACCCCGCGTAACACAACCGGTTGACTCCCTGATGATTCATGCCATGGGCATCGATGCGCGCAGCCTGCAAGGTCATGTCCGAGCGTAACCCCAGTTGACGCCCCGAGAGGGGATCCACCAGGGAAAAGGCCAAGGGCCCCAGTTCCTGCCCCGACTCCACCGCCAGAGACTCCACAAACTCCACCAGGGGCGGAATGACGAGTTGATAACCCTTCCCCCGCAGGGTATCCAGCAACAGACGACGTGCCCCTTCGAGGCACCAGGCGGATTCCGGTAACAAATCTTCGAGATGATCAGGCAACAGCCATCGATAGGTCATGATTCTCCTTTCTGGAATGGGGATCTAACCCGTCACCCAGACCACACATTGAAACAGGACAACCCCCAGCACGATTGCGCCAAAACCGAAGGAACGAACCTGACGGTCGCTCATCTGGCTCAGCCGGATCACCGTTTGACGCCATCGCTCGGGCACCAGAAAGGGAAGAATCCCTTCCAGCACCAGGACCAGCGCAAAGGTTCTCAACAGCACTTCCATGGTCAGTGCTTGAGGGGCGCCGAGCCCGTTCCGGTGGGAGAATTGAAATAGCGAAAAAAGGGTGCGGAAGGATCGAGGACCAACACATCCGCCTTGCTCCTGAAACCCTGCTGATAGGTTTCCAGGCTGCGGTAAAAAGCGTAGAACTCGGGGTTCTTGCCGTAGGCTGCACTATACAGGGCAGCCGCTTTGGCATCCCCACCCCCCTTGATTTCCTGGGCCGTGCGAAAGGCGTCCGCCAAAATTACCTCACGCTGACGATCCGCATCGGCCCGAATCTTTTCTGCCTCGCCCGCACCGGTGGAGCGCAATTCGTTGGCCACCCGCTTGCGTTCCGCTTCCATGCGCCGATATACCGATTCCGTCACCTCCGGCGGCAGTTCGACGCGACGGATGCGCACATCCAGGACGTGTACCCCGATCTGCTGGGCATCCTTTTCTGCCCGCTGGCGCATGGATTCCATGATGGATTCACGATCTCCCGATACCGCCTCGTGCACCGTGCGTTGGGCAAAGGCTGCACGCAGGTCATCATTGATCGTTTGGGTCAGACGAATCTTGGCGCGCTGTTCATCGCCGCCCACGCTCACATAGTACTGTTTGGGATCGTCGATTTTCCACTTGACGAAATAATCCACCAGCAGGGGCTTTTTCTCGGCCGTGATAAACCGCTCTGGATCATTGTTGTCCAGCGTACGGATCCGGTTATCAAACAAGCGGACATTCTGTATCAAGGGAAATTTGAAGTAGAGGCCAGGTAGAGTCCGGACGGCCACCACCTCGCCCAATTGAAAAACCACCGCATACTGAATCTGGTTGACCGTATACAGGGCCCCGGAAAGCAGCAGGACCAACCCGGCAACGAGAACGATGCCCATGCCCCAATTCTGTTTCATGGTCGGACCTCCCTTTCCCGGTTGCGCATGGCATCGCGCCCGCGCAAGTCATTCTCGGAAGGGATCTCCTGAGGAGTTCCGGCTGCCGCCGCTGGCGCGGCACTCGCCCCAGCGGAGTCGGAGCCCGCCAAATTGGCCAGGGCACTGGCCTGGATCAATTTGTCCAGAGGAAGATACAGGAGGCCGGTCCCTGATTTCTGGTCAGCCACGACCTTGCTGGTGTTGGTCAACACCTGTTGCATCATGTCCTGATAGAGACGCTGACGGGTCACTTCCGGGGCCTTGAGATACTGCACCAGTACCTGATTGAAACGGCTGGCATCGCCTTCGGCCCGGGCCACAACGCGCTGCTCGTAAGCCTTGGCTTCTTCGTTCAGGCGAGAAGCCGCACCGCGTGCGCGGGGGATGACGTCGTTGGCATAAGCCTGCCCTTCGTTATTCTGTCGATCACGGTCCTGGCCGGCTTTGACTGCGTCGTCAAAAGCCGCCTGAACGGGTTCGGGGGGCTGGGCATTCTGCATGTTGACCTTGCTGATGGCGATGCCGGTATGGTAGCGATCGAGGATCTGCTGTATCAATTTTTCTGATTCAGCCGCAATCTGGGAACGTCCTTCATACAGCACATAGTCCATCTTGCTGCGTCCCACTACCTCACGAATGGCGGTTTCAGCGGCCTGGACCACGGCTCCATCAGGATTGCGGTTATTGAACAGAAATTCCTTGGGATCCTTGATGGTGTACTGGATGGCATACTGGTTGTCGATGATATTCTCGTCATCGGTCAGCATGAGGGATTCATGCAACACCTTGGACTTGAGGGTATTTCGGTACCCCAGTTCCACGGTACGCACCTGCGCCACATTGAGTGGACTCCCCACGGCCTGTGCCTCGATGGGAGAAGGCAGGTGCCAGTGCGGGCCGGGGTCGGTCAGTTCCTGAAACTTGCCAAACCGGAGGATGACGCCCACCTGCCCCGCATCCACGATGTAAAACCCTGACAGCAGCCAGATGACTGCCACTATCGCCACGCCGATCAGGGCCATGCGTTCGGGTGTTGGCAAGGAGACCGAGGGCATTCCCTTGCCGGGACGGGGAGACGGCGCCCCCCCCGTACCCCCTTTGAAACGACGCAAAAACTGCCGCCATACCTCGTCCAGATCGGGCGGGCCCTGATTGAAAATCCACCAACGGGAATGTTTATGTGCCATGACTATCCTGTGTTTCCTGAAGGACCGGCAATTCACCCGGCCTGCCTGGGGACTGGCACCGTTCCAGAAAAGCCTGCCTGATCTCGTTCAGGCCCGCGCCTGTAAGCGCACTGGCCCAAACCGCCGAAATTGTACCACAGGCATCCCGTTCTATCCGCCCACATTCCTGGGCCAGCAAGTCCACCTTGTTATAGACCCGTAACTGGGGAACCTGATCCGCGCCTATCTCCGCCAACACGAGGTTGACCGCTTCGATCTGGGCCTCCCGTTCGGGGTCGGCATGGTCCACCACCAGCACCAGCAGGTCCGCCTCCCGGGTTTCCTCCAGGGTGGCACGAAATGCATCCACCAGCGTATGGGGCAGACGGCGCACGAAACCTACCGTATCGGAGAGCGTAACCTGCAGACCCGGCGCAAGGTACACGCGTCGGGTCAAGGTATCCAGGGTGGCAAACAACTGATCTGCCACATAACTGTCTCCCTGAGTCAGGCGATTGAAGAGCGTGGACTTGCCCGCATTGGTATACCCCACCAGCGAGACATTCAACACCCCGGCCCGTTGTCGCGCACGACGCTGCAACTGAACGGTGCGGCGCACTTTGACGAGACGGGACTGCAGGGTTTTGACGCGCACTGCCAGCAAACGGCGGTCCGTCTCCAGTTGGGTTTCTCCGGGTCCGCGCAGCCCAATTCCTCCCTTCTGCCGCTCCAGATGCGTCCAGCCTCGTACCAGACGCGTGGACAAACGCTTCAACTGGGCCAGTTCCACCTGCAACTGACCCGTGTGACTGCGCGCGCGCTGGGCAAAGATGTCGAGGATCAAACTGGTCCGGTCGATGACCCGACAGCCCAGACGCTGCTCAAGATTGCGTTCCTGGACGGGGGACAGTTCATCGTCCACGACGACCAGCCCGACGGCCTCGGCCTGGACCCGCCCAGCGACCTCCTCAACCTTGCCCGACCCCAGGAAAGTGGCGGAATCTGGGCGTTCGCGGCGCCCCTCCACCCAGCCCACCACCGTGAGGCCGGCACTTTGAGCCAGGCGCTGCAACTCGTCCAGAGAGGACTCCGCAGGGCCTCGACCCAGAACCAGACGGACCAGCAGGGCACGGTCTGCATTGGCTGATACCGCCTCAGCCACACGCTCCAACCCCCCCTGTCCCGCCTTGGTACGCGCAGAGGCACGCCCCTGACCCAGAAGTGGGCCCAAATCCGTCATGAAGTTAATCTTCGGCGCCGGGTTCCGGAGTGTGGAGGGTGATGCTCCGCGCCGGGACAACTGTGGAAATGGCGTGCTTGTAGACCATTTGGGTCGTGGTATTTTTGAGCAGCACCACATATTGATCAAAGGATTCCACCTGTCCTTGCAGCTTGATGCCATTGACCAGATAGATGGAAACGGGGACATGCTCCTTGCGGAGTGCATTCAGGAACGGGTCTTGTAACAGTTGCCCTTTGGCGCTCATCATGATTCCTTGTAGGGTTTGGTTGTATTGTCGGCGAAACGGCCCCTCTCACCGAGAGGTGAACGGTACATTCTACCGGATTCGAGCCATCACCGGGCAAAGAGTTCCCCATACCCGATTCGACGAGTCAGAAAAAACCAGAGGGGTAAATAAAACTGAAAGAATCTGGTAGGCGCGATTGGATTCGAACCAACGACCCCCACCATGTCAAGGTGGTGCTCTAACCAACTGAGCTACGCGCCTACGGATCGTGTTTCACGACCAGTATGCTAATCGATTACGGCCCACATGTCCAGCAAATAAGGGGTTTTTTATAAAAACCATGCGCGACATCCGCGCGTCATTGACGATCCTCAGGGTGTGTCAGATCGATGAGTTTTGTCCCGTGGCCTTAGTATGGCCTTACCATGGCCTTGAGCGTTGACTGACATAGTTGAATTCTGAACACCACCTCAATCAGTCGATCAGGCGGCCATGACTTCATTCCATCTCAACATATTCGGCCAATTCGCCCAGTGAGCAGCCAAAAAACTTGCAGAGCCTGCTCAAGTTATCGGTGGTCGTGTTGTAACCACGCTGGTTGACCATCTTTGATAATGTGGTTCTGCTGATCTCGGTGGCTTGGCTCACCTCATCGTAAGGAATCCTTCTCCCTTCACGAAAAGCCTTCTCTTGCATCAGTTCTCGCAGTTTAAAACGGATCATACCCCCCTCCTATACTTAACGAATTTTCTCACAGAGCAAATTCGTTAAGCAAATTATTCAAAATGACTTGACTTGAGCGTAAAGTATACTTAACATATAAATCTCGTGAAGAACGTTTGTGATTAAGGAGAACATCATGAGTTACACATTATTAACGGCAGAACAGTTATCCAAGCGGGTACCCTACTGTACCAGACACATTCGGGACTACCTCAAAGACCGAGTATTCATCGAAGGCTACCACTATGTACGCACCCCGGGCGGTAGACGCATATTTTTTGTGTGGGAACGGATCGAAAGCGATCTCTTGAATAGTTTTACCAAGGTGGGCAGCATCCCCATGGCCAGCGGAGGGTTCTTCAATGGCTAGCATTCGTGTCAACCAAAAAAAACTGATGTTTTTTGATTTCTGTTACCTCAATGTACGGTGTCGGGAATACACAACGCTGATCGACAACAAGATGAACCGGCGAATCATGGAAAAGGCCTGCCGTCAGATTGAGGATGAAATTGCGGCAGGAACTTTCTCATACCGAAAGTTTTTTCCCAATAGCAAACGGGCCAGTCTGTTTGAAAGTTCGTTGCCACCAATGGCGACGCCAGATGAATTGGTTCAGGCAGTTCAGGATGTCATGAATACATCACCGCCCGATCAACGGGGAAACATAACGGTCAATCCAGGAAAAAACCCGGCTTTCCTGGCGTTTTCTGACCAGTGGTTTACCGAGCGTGAGGTTGACTGGAAGCGTTCCACCCAGATCAAGGTGCGGGACATCATCAATAAACACTTGGCACCCCACTTCAGGGGCAGAAGGGTCGGCGACATTACCAAGGCAGACATCCTAGTTTTTCGCGCAGATCTCGCCAAAGACACCAGCGAAAAGCATGGACTATCACCTGCCCGAGTCAACGGGATTCTGAATGTGTTACGTCAGATTCTCGAGGAAGCCGCCGACCGCTTTGAATTTACCATGAAATTCAAAGGAATAAAACCACTCCGTGTACCAAAAACAAAAATTGATCCATTTACCCTGAACGAAGCGAAAACCATTATTGACGCTATTCACGACACCTACCGTCCTTATCTCATCACGGCGTTCTTTACGGCTATGCGGACCTCTGAGTTATTGGGATTGACATGGGATCGCATCGATTTTGATAGAAAGCAGATCACGGTTGAAAACGCCTGGGTTTGTGACGAACTGGACTCCACCAAAACATCAGGCTCACAGCGAACCATCGAGCTGTCACCGCCAGTCATTGAGGCGCTTCGTCAACAACGAGAGGCCACGAAATCGGTTGGTTCCGAATTTGTGTTTTGTGCTAGAAACGGCAAGCCCTTCAATCGGTTCAATTTTGCGAGTCGGATCTGGCATCCGCTGTTAAAACAGCTTGGCCTGAAACATAGGAAGCCCTATCAGACCCGGCATACCGCCGCAACATTATGGCTTGCCGCTGGAGAAAACCCAGAATGGATTGCCCAGCAGATGGGGCATACATCAACCCGGATGCTATTCACTGTGTATTCGCGCTTTGTTCCCAATTTAACCCGAAAAGACGGCTCCGCATTTGAACTGTTGCTGATCCAGTCTGGTGCCATCTCATTTCAGACCAACCAAAACCTATCCAATTTCACGACCGAGGTACAAAATCATGTTTAACTCACCATCAAATATCATTGATTTTATGACATATTCAACTCCAGCACCGGAATTGCCTCAACCAGTGCCATCTCATTTCCGGCTATTAAACTTGAGTTGCCACATGATCAAGGCCACCCACTACCAATATTCGGCCACCTTGTACCATGAAACCTGCTCGATTCGCGTTAGCTGGTCCAGGTATCATCCGGACTCCAGACTCAAGGATGGGTTGCTGGTGAGTCCTCGTGGACTAGAATCCACAAGTCACAACGGATGGGCCTACAAAATTGACGGACTTTCAATCCGAAGCATGCCGACACCGGACCTGAATCTGTTCCATACCATCCCATCAAATTGGGTAGTTGATCGTGAATTGATTCATCAAGCCGCTGCCTTAGTCGAGAGGATGACGCACCAATTCCGGCATTTGTTCAATGCCATATTTTGGGACATGGAGCGTTTCTACCGGTTTTGCACCGGGCCGTCATCATTACAAAACCACCATGCGACGCGACACGGCAATCTTCGCCACAGCGTTGAAACGGCCAGCCGGATGCAACGCGACTGCGCGGAATCACAGCAATTGCTTGATGCAAGTTTTTGCATTCTGTTGGGATTGTTGCATGATGCCGGAAAAGCCGACGAGTACCGGTCAGGTCGCCAGCAACAATGGATCATGTCTGACCGCGGCAGCCTGGTCGGTCATAAGGTGACCGTTACAGAATGGATCGCCGTTGCCAGGGCAATCCACTGCAAAAATTTTCCGGAAAGCAGTTACCTTGCCCTGCTACATTGCCTGAACAGTGCCCACAACGCGCCTCAATGGTTAGGCGTAAGGGAATCGGTTATGTTGGAGGCTCATCTTCTTTCCGGCAATGACCGCACATCCGGTAAATTGGACCTGTTCAAACGCATGGCCCCACCCACCTATGCTGGTTGGGGAACCAGTCATGTCCATATGAAGTACCGCCCCTACTTTGTAGGAAATGTTCCATGAATCGGGCATCGGCCACGGAACGAATGAATTCATTGGCTATCTTTTGCTGATTCGGCAGACTGTTATCTGGACTAGTTTGCCGCTCACTCAGCTCAGAGTGGGGGTGACAAATTTCATCGTTTGAAACTCAATCAATACCCCCATGTCTCAACTTTAGACATTCAGCCTCAGCAACACGGCAAATTTTGGCGTGAAGATATTCACAAAATGCATAAAAAACACTTGACAGTCGGAACGGTTCGCGCGGTCGACGCCCTGCACACGAGGGGTTTTGTCGTGCGCAGGGCGTCGACCAATGAGGAGTTTTTTACTCCTTGTTCGGTGTCACATGTCCTACGCTCAAACTGCCCGTCTTTGCCTGTCGAGTTGGATCACGCATCTGCTCACCGCCGTCCCGCCACGCTCCCGCGCCACCTTCGTCGAACTGCTTTGCGGTTGCCTGATTTCTCCCGAAGGCTGGGTGTACGCGGTAACTGGGCGGCGTTGTATTTTCCCGGATAATTTTTCTGCATACTCCTCTTCAGATTGTGACACGGGAGAGCAGGTATGGAAACCAAGCGTAGCAGGAGAATTCGCCACAGCAGGCAGGACTGGCAGGGGTTCGTGTCCGAGTTTCTGACCAGTGGTCAGGACTGCAAGAGTTTCTGTCGGGATAAGGGATTAAATCCATCCCGATTGATACGCTGGCAAGGGGTATTTCGCAATGGGATTTCCCCTGCCATCAGCCAGATGCAACCCGTAGGGTTTTTGGATCTGGGTACGCTGCCTGCCCCTGAACCTCAACCCCGGACAGGAATCCTTGAACTCAAACTCGATCTGGGTGGTGGGGTGGTACTGACCCTCACCAGAAACTGATGTTCTTTGCCGAAGCCAGGGTCCGGGTCAGTCTGATATTTGGCGTGTCGTGACAACCAGTGGACAATCATTGATGGAGTGATTTCTTCCATATTGGATTCGGACGCGATTTGGC
>NZ_DAHVHV010000045.1:16667-16955 GCF_027317285.1 Ferrovum sp.
GGTCAAAGTCTTGTATTGGGATCGCTCCGGTTTTTGTGTTTGGAGTAAACGCCTGGAGCAGGGAAGATTCTTCTCGGACTGGAGCCAGATTCGCTCCTGTGAAACCGATTGGACCCATCTCAAACTTCTGCTGGAGGGAGTGGAACCGAAGTCCTTCAGGAAACGTTTTTCCCGTGTTCCAACCGCTTGAAACGAGAGCAAAAATAACTCGAAAATATACCCGAAAATCGATCACAACCGATTGATTAGTGGTACAATTATGTCATGTCAAAAGCCATCGAAACCGCA
>NZ_DAHVHV010000046.1:0-16704 GCF_027317285.1 Ferrovum sp.
GCCCTCCTCAGGCGCCGATTCCAATTGACCGGCTGGCACTACACTTACATCCTAACCTTCAATTATAACTTGATTTCTACATCAACGCCTGCTGGAAGATCAAGTTTCATCAATGCATCCACCGTTTTGTCAGTGGGATCCACGATATCCATCAACCGTAGATGTGTGCGAATCTCGAACTGATCACGGGAAGTCTTGTTCACATGGGGCGAACGCAACACGTCAAAACGCTCGATGCGAGTAGGCAAGGGAACCGGCCCCTTAACCACTGCACCGGTACGCTTGGCGGTTTCCACAATCTCGAGAGCGGACTGATCAATCAGCCGATAGTCGAAAGCTTTCAGACGTATGCGAATCTTTTGATGGGTCAATGCAGTTGCCATTTAATTTATTTCCTTATTGAATCACTTTAGCGACAACCCCGGCGCCCACGGTCCGACCACCTTCGCGAATCGCGAATCGCAGCCCCTCTTCCATCGCAATCGGTGCAATCAACGTCACCGTCACCGACACGTTGTCTCCAGGCATCACCATCTCCGTCCCCTCAGGCAACTCAATCGCCCCCGTCACATCCGTCGTACGAAAGTAAAACTGCGGACGATATCCCTGGAAAAACGGTGTGTGACGACCCCCTTCATCCTTCGACAATACATAAATCTCCGCCGTAAACTTGGTGTGCGGCGTAATCGATCCAGGCTTCGCCAACACCTGTCCACGCTCCACGTCCTCACGCTTCGTCCCGCGCAGCAATACCCCAACATTGTCCCCCGCCTGCCCTTGATCCAGCAACTTGCGGAACATCTCAACCCCAGTACACACCGTCTTTTGCGTGGTCTTCAACCCCACAATCTCGATGTCATCCCCAACCTTCACTATCCCGCGCTCAATCCGACCCGTCACCACCGTCCCGCGCCCTGAAATGGAAAATACATCTTCCACAGGCATCAAAAACGGTCCATCAATCGCACGCTTCGGCTCAGGAATGTAAGTGTCCAACGCTTCCGCCAACTTCCAGATCGAGGGCTCTCCAATCTCCGACTGATCCCCTTCCAGCGCCTTCAACGCACTTCCAATCACAATCGGCGTGTCATCCCCAGGAAAATTGTACTTCGACAACAATTCCCGGACTTCCATCTCCACCAATTCCAGCAACTCCGCATCATCCACCATGTCAGCCTTGTTCATGTACACCACAATGTACGGAACACCCACCTGACGTGCCAGCAAAATGTGCTCCCGCGTCTGCGGCATCGGTCCGTCCGCCGCCGACACCACCAGCACCGCTCCATCCATCTGCGCCGCACCCGTAATCATGTTCTTCACATAATCCGCGTGCCCAGGACAATCCACGTGCGCATAGTGACGATTCACCGTCTCATACTCCACATGCGCCGTATTGATCGTGATCCCCCGCGCCTTCTCCTCCGGCGCCGAATCAATCTGAGCGTAGGACTTCGCCTCCCCACCAAACTTCTTCGACAATACCACCGTCATCGCCGCCGTCAGCGTCGTCTTTCCATGATCCACGTGGCCAATCGTCCCCACATTCACATGCGGCTTCGTCCGCTCAAACTTGCTCTTTGCCATAATGAGTTACCTCTAATTGTTTCAGTGATTATTTTTTGTTGATGATCGCTTCCGCAACATTGCGCGGGGCCTCAGAATAATGCTTGAATTCCATGGTATAAGTCGCCCGTCCCTGGGTTGCAGAACGCAGCGAGGTCGAGTAACCAAACATTTCAGCCAGGGGAACTTCGGCCTTGATGACCTTGACTCCCAGCACATCTTCCATGCCCTGAATCATGCCCCGGCGAGAAGACAGATCCCCTACCACGTTCCCCATGAATTCGGGCGGTGTTTCCACCTCCACGGCCATCATGGGCTCGAGCAACACAGGGTTGGCTTTACGCATCCCATCCTTGAATGCCATGGAAGCCGCCATCTTGAAGGCGTTTTCGTTGGAATCCACATCGTGATAGGAACCGAAGTGAAGCGTCACTTTCACATCCACCACCGGGAATCCTGCCAGTACCCCATTGGGCAGCGTGTCGATCAATCCCTTTTCAACCGCAGGAATATATTCACGAGGCACCACCCCGCCCTTGATGGCGTCCACAAACTCAAAGCCGGCGCCTATCTCGTTGGGCTCGACCTTGAGCACCACATGACCGTATTGACCGCGCCCACCGCTTTGCTTGATGAACTTGCCTTCTGCATTCTCCACCTTGCCACGAATGGTTTCCCGGTAGGCCACCTGGGGCTTGCCCACCGTAGCCTCGACGCCAAATTCACGCTTCATACGGTCCACGAGAATTTCAAGATGCAATTCACCCATCCCGGAAATGATGGTCTGACCGGATTCTTCATCGGTCCGGACACGAAAGGAAGGATCTTCCTGTGCCAGGCGATTCAGGGCGATCCCCATTTTTTCCTGGTCTGCCTTGGTCTTTGGTTCCACTGCCTGTGAAATGACCGGCTCAGGAAATTCCATCTTTTCCAGGGTGATGATTTTGTCGAGTTCGCAAAGGGTATCCCCGGTGGTCGCCTCTTTCAATCCCACCGCCGCCGCGATGTCACCGGCAAACACTTCCTTGATTTCTTCACGCTGATTGGCATGCATCAGGAGAATACGACCAAGCCGTTCCTTGCGTCCCTTGGTTGGGTTGTAGATCGTGTCGCCAGACTTGATCATGCCCGAATAGACCCGGAAGAAAATCAGCTGCCCCACAAAAGGATCGGTCATGATCTTGAAGGCCAGCGCCGAAAAAGGCTCATCATCTGCCGCCCGGCGAGTGGCCATCTGGCCGTTTTCCAGTTCCCCTTCCACCGGAGGAATATCCGCCGGTGAAGGCAGGTACTCGATCACGGCATCCAGCATGGCCTGTACGCCCTTGTTCTTGAAGGCACTGCCACACAGCATGGGAACGATTTCGCCGGCCAGGGTACGAGCCCGCAATCCAAGACGAATTTCGGCTTCGCTCAACTCGCCGCTGTCCAGATACTTATTCATCAACTCTTCAGAAGATTCGGCAGCCGCCTCGATCATCTTCTCGCGCCATTCCAGCGCCTTATCCCGCAGATCGGCAGGAATCTCCTGGTATTCGAATTTCATCCCCTGGGAAGCCTCATCCCACAGAATGGCCTTCATGATCACCAGATCCACAACGCCCGCAAAATGATCTTCTGCGCCGATCGGAATCTGGATCAGAACGGGGTTACCCCGCAGGCGATCACGAATCTGCTGGTGGACCTTGAAGAAATCCGCGCCCACCCGGTCCATCTTGTTGACGAAGGCCAAACGGGGAACGCCATATTTATTGGCCTGGCGCCAAACGGTTTCTGACTGGGGTTGTACCCCACCCACCGAATCGTACACCATGCAGGCCCCGTCCAGGACACGCATGGAACGTTCCACCTCGATGGTGAAATCAACGTGCCCAGGGGTATCGATGATATTGATCCGGTGCTCCGGGTACTTTCCATCCATCCCGCGCCAGAAACAGGTCGTCGCCGCAGAAGTGATGGTAATGCCACGCTCCTGTTCCTGCTCCATCCAGTCCATGGTCGCGGCACCATCATGCACTTCGCCGATTTTATGGGATACCCCGGTGTAAAAAAGGATCCGTTCCGTCGTGGTGGTTTTTCCTGCGTCGATATGCGCCGAGATACCAATATTCCGATAGCGCTCAAGGGGTGTTTTACGTGCCACTTTATCCGTCCGTTGTCTGTCAGTTTGATACGCCAAAGGCCCGGATTGCCGGGCCTGCTTTATGCTTTATCCTTCCTGCCAAAAAGTCATGTCCTTAAAAGCGATAATGCGCAAAAGCCTTGTTGGCCTCAGCCATCCGATGGACTTCTTCACGCTTCTTGATGGCGCCCCCGCGGCCTTCCGAGGCGTCGATCAATTCTCCCGCCAGACGCAGGCCCATGGACTTTTCACCGCGCTTGCGCGCTGCTTCACGCAACCAACGCATGGCCAGGGCAGTGCGACGGTTGGCCCGAACTTCCACGGGAACCTGATAGTTGGCCCCACCCACGCGCCGGCTTTTGACTTCGACGAGAGGACGGGCATTATTGAGTGCCGTCAGAAAAACCTCGATGGGGTCTTTGCCGGATTTCTGTCCGATGACATCCATGGCACGATAAACGATATGTTCAGCCACGGATTTCTTACCCGAATCCATGATGACATTGACAAATTTTGACACATCAGCGCTGCCGAATTTTGGATCGGGCAACACATCTCTTTTGGGAACCTCTCTGCGACGCGGCATGGAAGTAGTCTCTCTTGTTTATGAATTAAATTAAGCGGCTTTGGGACGCTTGGCACCGTACTTGGAACGGCTCTGCTTGCGATCTTTCACCCCTGCCGTATCCAGGCTACCCCGTACCGTGTGGTAGCGGACCCCAGGAAGATCCTTGACCCGACCGCCACGAATCAGGACCACCGAGTGCTCCTGCAGATTATGCCCTTCTCCACCGATATAACTGGACACTTCAAAGCCGTTGGTCAGACGCACCCGTGCCACCTTCCGCAATGCCGAGTTCGGCTTTTTGGGGGTAGTCGTATAAACCCGAGTACATACGCCACGCTTCTGCGGCGAATTGGCCAGGGCAGGCACCTTGCTCTTGGTCGTTTTGGCGACTCGCGGTTTGCGAATCAACTGGTTGATTGTTGGCATAGTTAGTCCTATCGTCCGTACGAGACAGTCCGGTCACGGGCAACACGCCCGGAAAAAGACTGTCGATTGTATGTTTAAATGCTTCCTTTGTCAAGCAGCGGGATGTTCATCCGTTTCCACCGCCGTCAGAGGCTCCACCATCATGAAATCCCCCCCCAGACTGTCCCGCAACTCTGGCTGACCACGACGGCGGCGGGCCGTGTGGTAGGCGAGACCCGTACCGGCAGGAATCAATCGTCCCACGATGACGTTTTCCTTGAGACCACGCAAATCGTCCCGTTTGCCCATAATGGCGGCTTCGGTCAGAACACGGGTGGTTTCCTGGAAGGATGCTGCCGAAATGAAGGAATCCGTGGACAGCGATGCCTTGGTAATCCCCAGCAGAACATTTTCAAAGGTGGCAGGACGCTTGTTCTGCGCCACGATCCGCTCGTTTTCCTCGAGCAAGTCGGCCCGTTCCACCTGTTCTCCCGGGATGAAGCGGGTCTCGCCCGCATCCAGCACCTGTACCCGGCGCAACATCTGACGCACGATCACTTCGATGTGCTTGTCGTTGATCTTCACCCCCTGCAGGCGATACACGTCCTGAACTTCATCCGTGATATAGCGGGCCAGCGCACCCACACCCAGCAGGCGCAGGATGTCATGGGGATCAGCCGGACCATCCACGATGGTTTCACCCTTGTTCACCACCTGACCATCATGCACCGTCACATGTTTGTCCTTGGGAATCAGATAATCGTGCGCAATCCCATCGGTGTCCGTAATGACCAGACGCTGCTTGCCCTTGGTATCCTTGCCGAAAGACACGGTACCGGTGATTTCCGCCAACAGGCCGGCATCCTTGGGTGAGCGGGCTTCAAACAATTCGGCAACCCGCGGCAAGCCCCCGGTAATATCCCGTGTCTTCGAGGATTCCTGGGGTATCCGGGCCAGCACTTCACCAACGCCGACCTGTTGTCCATTCTTGACCGTGATGATGGCGCCCACCTGGAAGGTGATATTGACCACCTGTTCCGTGCCGGCCAACTTGATTTCCTTGCCCACTGCATCCAGCAATTTCACCTGCGGGCGCACCCCCTTGCTCTGGGCGCTGGCACGGCGCTTGGGATCGATCACCACCAGGGTGGACAACCCCGTCACTTCGTCGATCTGCTTGGCGACCGTCACCCCTTCTTCCACGTTCTCGAAGCGCACTTCCCCGGCGTACTCGGTAATGATGGGGCGGGTATGGGGATCCCAGTTGGCCAGGATCTGCCCTGCCTTGACCCGGCCACCTTCCGTCACCAGCAGGGTCGCCCCATAGGGAATCTTGTGCCGTTCCCGCTCCCGTCCGGCATCATCGGTAATGATCACCTCGCCGCTGCGGGAAATCACGATCTGTTCCTGACGGGCGTTGGTAACCTGACGCATGGTGGCGGAAATCCGTACCACGCCATTCGACTTGCTCTCCACCTGGCTGATCACGGCTGCCCGGGAGGCTGCCCCCCCGATGTGGAAGGTCCGCATGGTCAACTGTGTCCCCGGTTCGCCGATGGACTGAGCCGAGATCACGCCCACGGCTTCTCCCACATTCACCAGACCACCCCGTCCCAGATCCCGTCCGTAGCATTGAGCGCAGAGACCGTAGCGGGTTTCACAGGTAAGCGGATTGCGCGCCTTGATCTCGTCGATGCCCGCGGCTTCCACCTGCTCCACGGCATCTTCGTCGAACAGATAGCCTGCCGGCACCAGAACTTCCTGAGTTTCCGGATGAATGACGTCCATGGCGGCGACGCGACCCAAAATCCGGTCCCGCAGAGGTTCCACCACTTCCCCTCCCTCCACCAAAGCTTTCAGGAGCATCCCCTGTTCGGTGCCGCAGTCCTGTTCCACCACCACCAGATCCTGTGTCACGTCCACCAGACGACGGGTCAGGTATCCTGAATTGGCGGTCTTCAGTGCAGTATCCGCCAAGCCCTTGCGCGCCCCGTGGGTCGAGATGAAGTATTGCAACACATTCAGCCCTTCACGGAAGTTCGCCGTGATCGGGGTTTCGATGATCGAACCATCGGGTTTGGCCATCAGGCCGCGCATCCCTGCCAACTGGCGAATCTGGGCCGCCGAGCCGCGCGCGCCGGAATCCGCCATCATGTAGATGGCATTGAAGGATTCCTGAGTGGTGTGTTCGCCCTTGCGGTTGATCACCGGCTCACGTCCCAGTTGGTCCATCATGGCCTTGGCCACTTGATCGCCCGCCCGCCCCCAGATATCCACTACCTTGTTGTAACGCTCACCCTGGGTGACCAGACCCGAAGTGTACTGACTCTCGATTTCCTTCACTTCCGTCTCGGCAGCGGCAATCAGTGCGCCCTTCTCATTGGGCACCAGCATGTCGTCCACACAAATCGAAATCCCGGCGCGGGTCGCCATGGCAAAACCCATGTACATCAATTTGTCCGCGAAGATCACGGCTTCCTTGATCCCGCAACGACGGAAGGCTGCATTGATGAGACGAGAAATTTCCTTTTTCTTGAGCGCCTTGTTGATGTGCGTGAAAGACAATCCATCGGGCAATATCTCGGACAGCATGGCCCGACCCACCGTGGTTTCGTAACGCGTGACCTGCCGTGACAACGTACCGCTGTCGTCCTTGACCGTCTCGGTCAGACGCACGGAAACACGCGCGGTCACATCCACCTTGCGGGCTTCATAAGCGCGCACGACCTCACCCACATCGGAGAAAGCCATCCCTTCACCGCGCGCATTGACCCGTTCGCGGGTGACATAATAAAGCCCCAGCACGATATCCTGGGAGGGCACGATGATGGGATCCCCGTTGGCAGGAGACAACACATTGTTGGAGGCCAGCATCAGGGTGCGTGCTTCCATCTGTGCTTCCAGGGAAAGCGGCACGTGCACAGCCATCTGGTCACCGTCAAAGTCCGCATTGAACGCGGCGCAGACCAGCGGATGCAATTGGATGGCCTTGCCTTCGATCAGAACGGGTTCGAAAGCCTGAATGCCCAAACGATGCAGGGTTGGCGCACGATTCAGGAGAACCGGATGTTCCCGGATCACGTCTTCGAGAATATCCCATACCTCGGGAATCTCCTGTTCCACCATGCGCTTGGCGGCCTTGATCGTCGTCGCCAGACCCAGAACTTCGAGTTTGTGGAAAATAAAGGGTTTGAACAGTTCCAACGCCATTTTCTTGGGCAAGCCACACTGATGCAACTTGAGTTGCGGTCCCACCACGATCACGGATCGCCCGGAGTAATCCACCCGTTTCCCCAGCAGATTTTGACGGAATCGACCACTCTTCCCCTTGATCATGTCGGCCAGGGACTTGAGGGCGCGCTTGTTGGCGCCCGTCATGGCCTTGCCGCGCCGGCCGTTGTCGAGAAGCGAATCCACCGCTTCCTGCAGCATGCGTTTTTCATTGCGCACGATGATTTCGGGTGCCTTCAGTTCCAGAAGACGCTTCAACCGATTGTTGCGATTGATCACCCGACGATACAAATCGTTCAGATCGCTGGTGGCAAAACGCCCCCCATCCAGAGGAACCAGAGGACGCAAATCGGGCGGAAGGACCGGGAGGACTTCCATGATCATCCACTCCGGCTTGATGCCGGATTTTTGGAACGCCTCCAGGATCTTGACGCGCTTGGCGTACTTCTTGATCTTGGTTTCGGAACCGGTCGTGGCCAGTTCCTGACGCAGGCGCTCGATTTCACGATCGATATCGATTTGACGAAGAAGTTCGCGCACGCCCTCGGCGCCCATGCTGGCAGAAAACTCGTCGCCATACTCCTCGACCTTGGCCAGATAGTCTTCTTCAGTGAGCAATTGCCCCTTTTGAAGTGGGGTCATCCCCGGTTCCGTCACCACGAAGCCTTCGAAATAAAGAACCCGTTCAATATCCCGAAGGGTCATGTCCAGTACCATCCCAAGACGGGAGGGCAAGGATTTCAGAAACCAGATGTGCGCCACCGGACTGGCCAATTCGATGTGGCCCATACGCTCACGCCGCACCTTGGACAGGGTGACCTCGACATTACATTTTTCACAAATCACCCCCCGATGCTTGAGGCGCTTGTATTTCCCGCACAGACACTCGTAATCCTTGACCGGACCGAATATCTTGGCACAGAAAAGACCATCCCGTTCCGGTTTGAAGGTACGGTAATTGATGGTTTCAGGTTTTTTTACCTCACCGTAGGACCAGGACCGGATTTTGTCGGGTGAAGCCAGTCCGATCTTGATCGCATCAAATTCTTCCGGTTGTGTCGTCTGCTTGAATAAGTTCAATAGTCCTTTCACGCTTTACCTCCCGCGCGGGAGTCGGCCAGGCCTGACTCCCATTGATGAGTTGAATCCCCTAAACTGTCCAATCTGGTTCCGTCAGAACCGTTCCAGATCGATGTCGATACCCAGCGAGCGAATTTCCTTCACCAGCACATTGAAGGATTCCGGCATTCCGGCATCGATGGTGTGTTCGCCCTTGACAATGTTTTCGTACACCTTGGTCCGTCCCGCCACGTCATCGGATTTGACAGTCAGCATTTCCTGGAGCGTATAGGATGCGCCGTAGGCTTCCAGCGCCCAAACTTCCATTTCCCCGAAGCGCTGCCCCCCAAACTGTGCCTTACCGCCCAGAGGTTGTTGGGTCACCAGGCTATAGGGACCTGTGGAACGGGCATGCATCTTGTCGTCCACCAGATGGTGCAGTTTCAGGATATGCATGTAGCCCAGGGTCACCAACCGATCAAAACTCTCGCCGGTACGACCATCGAAGACCTGCACCTGCCCGCCCCGGGGCAACCCGGCCAGTTCCAGCATGTCCTTGATCTCGGCCTCGTTGGCCCCATCGAATACGGGGGTCGCAAAAGGCACGCCGCCGCGCAGATGGTGCGCCAGGGTTCCGATTTCAACATCGGTCATGTCAGCCAGGGACTCCGTCTTCCCCGTACCGTTATAAACCTTCTCCAGAAACTCCCGCAGTTTGATGGCGTCCGCCTGCTGGTCGAGGAGCCGACCGATCGCATGACCCAGGCCTTTGGCAGCCCAGCCCAGGTGGGTTTCCAGAATCTGTCCCACGTTCATCCGCGAGGGAACCCCGAGCGGGTTCAGCACGATATCCACCGGAGTCCCGTCTGCGGTGAAAGGCATGTCCTCTACCGGGACGATCTTGGAGACCACCCCCTTGTTCCCGTGGCGACCGGCCATCTTGTCACCCGGCTGGAGACGACGCTTCACGGCCAGATAAACCTTGACCATTTTCTGGACCCCCGGAGACAACTCATCCCCCTGGGTCAACTTGCGCTTCTTCTCCTCGAAGAACAATTCGAACTCCTTGCGCTTTTCTTCAAGGCTTTCCTTCAATTGTTCCAGTTGAATCTGCTGGTCTTCTTCCCCAAGGCGAATGTCAAACCAGTCCCAGCGTCCCAACTGGTTCAAATAGTCGGGGGTGATCACGGTGCCCTTGGGCAACTTCTTTGGTCCGCCCTTGACGACCTTGCCCATCAACAGACGTTCGATCCGACCAAAGGTATCGTTTTCCATGATACGCAGTTGATCCCCAAGATCCTTCTTGTACTGGGCCAACTCGTCATCGATGATGCGCTGGGCACGTGCGTCCCGTTCGATCCCTTCACGCGTGAAGACCTGCACGCCGATCACCGTCCCTGCCATGCCGGAGGGAACGCGCAGACTGGTGTCCTTGACATCGGAACTCTTCTCGCCAAAGATGGCACGCAGCAGTTTCTCTTCGGGGGTCAGCTGGGTTTCGCCCTTGGGAGTGACTTTCCCCACCAGCACATCCCCAGCTTCCACCTCGGCCCCGATGTAAACGATGCCGGAATCATCCAGCCGGTTCAACATGCGTTCAGACAGGTTGGAGATATCCCGGGTGATTTCCTCTGGTCCCAACTTGGTGTCCCGCGCCACCACCGACAACTCTTCGATATGGATGGAAGTGAAACGGTCTTCGGCCACGACCCGCTCGGAGATCAGGATGGAATCCTCGAAGTTGTATCCGTTCCAGGGCATGAAAGCCACCAGCAGGTTCTGACCCAGAGCCAGTTCCCCCATGTCGGTGGACGCACCATCCGCGATCACGTCATTACGCTGGATGACATCCCCCACATTGACGATAGGACGTTGATTGATGTTGGTATTCTGGTTTGAACGACGGTACTTGATGAGGTTGTAGATGTCTACCCCCACTTCGCCTGCCATCGTCTCCTGATCATTCACGCGCACCACGATCCGGGCGGCATCCACATAGTCCACCACCCCACCGCGCCGGGCTTGCACCGTCGTTCCCGAATCCACGGCCACGGTACGCTCGATCCCCGTTCCCACCAGCGGCTTTTCCGCACGCAGGCAGGGCACGGCCTGACGCTGCATGTTCGAACCCATCAGAGCACGGTTTGCATCATCATGTTCCAGAAACGGGATGAGGGATGCAGCCACCGAGACGATCTGGGCCGGCGCCACATCGATGTGGGTAATCCGATCCGGTGACGCCAGGGTGAATTCGTTGAAGTGACGACAGGAGACCAGGTCGTCGCTGAAACGTCCCTGCTCGTCCAGTGCCGCATTGGCCTGAGCGATCACATGCCGCCCTTCCTCGATGGCCGAGAGCATCTCGATCTGGTCCGTGACGCGGCCATTCTCCACCTTGCGGTACGGCGTTTCCAGAAAGCCGTACTCGTTGGTTCGGGCATACAACGCCAGCGAATTGATCAGACCAATATTGGGTCCTTCCGGGGTTTCGATCGGACAGACACGCCCGTAATGCGTGGGGTGCACGTCGCGCACTTCGAACCCTGCCCGCTCACGGGTCAATCCGCCGGGTCCCAGGGCAGATACCCGCCGTTTATGGGTGATTTCAGACAACGGATTGGTTTGATCCATGAACTGGGACAACTGGCTGGAGCCGAAGAATTCCTTGATCGCTGCCGAAATGGGCTTGGCATTGATCAGGTCATGCGGCATCAGGTTTTCCGATTCCGCCTGGGAAAGCCGTTCCTTCACGGCCCGCTCCACGCGCACCAGGCCGGAGCGAAATTGATTCTCGGCCAACTCGCCGACGGAACGCACCCGTCGATTGCCCAGATGGTCGATGTCATCGATTTCACCGCGCCCGTTGCGCAATTCCACCAGAATCCTGATGACATCCACGATATCTTCATTGGACAGGATCGGGGAACCCGTCAGTTCAGAACGGCCCACCCGACGATTGAACTTCATCCGACCCACGGCAGAAAGATCGTACCGTTCTTCACTGAAGAACAGGCCCTGAAAGAGCAACTTGACCGCCTCTTCGGTCGGCGGTTCGCCGGGACGCATCATGCGATAGATGGCGATCCGCGCCGCATTCTGATCGAGCGTGTCATCGATCGCCAGCGTCTGGGAAATGTACGGTCCCTGATCCAGATCGTTGGTATAGAGGGTCTGAATGTCACGAATTCCCGCCGCACGTATTTTTGCCAGCAGGGTTTCAGTGATTTCGTCATTGGCGCGGGCAACCAGTTCTCCCGTGTCCGTCTGAATGAGATCTCGGGCGAGAACCCGGCCCACGACAAAATCCTCAGGCACTTCGATGCGGTGCAGTCCCGCCTGTTCCAGTTCACGGATATGCTTGACGGTGATCCGCTTGTCCCGCGCCACGATGACCTTGTCCTTGGCCATGATGTCGAAACGGGCCACCTCGCCCCTCAGGCGCTCCGGAACCAGGGTCATGTGCAGCGACTTGTCGTCGATGTGAATATCGTCGAAGTCGAAAAAGGTTTCCAGGATCTGTTCCGTGTTGAATCCGATGGAGCGCAACAAGGTGCTCACCGGCATTTTGCGGCGGCGGTCGATGCGGAAGTAGAGCAGATCCTTGGGATCGAATTCGAAATCCAGCCAGGAACCACGATAGGGAATGATCCGTGCGGAAAACAACAATTTCCCGGAAGAATGGGTTTTGCCCCGGTCATGCTCGAAGAACACACCAGGACTGCGATGTAACTGGGACACGATGACCCGTTCAGTGCCATTGATCACAAAGGAACCGTTACGGGTCATGAGGGGGATTTCCCCCATATAAACTTCCTGTTCCTTGATTTCCTTGACCGTGGGCTTGGAGGCTTCGCGATCCATGATCTTCAGCCGCACCCGAGCACGCAGGGGGGAGGCAAAAGTCATGCCGCGCTGCTGGCATTCCACGACATCAAAGGGAGGGTCGGCAAGGACATAACTGACATATTCCAGAACAGCATTGCCTGAATGACTGACAATGGGAAATACAGAGCGGAATGCCGATTCAAGACCCTGATTTTTACGTGTCGTCGGGTTTACGCCCTCCTGCAGGAATTCCGTGTAGGAATCCAATTGAGTGGCCAGCAGGAAAGGAATGTCGAGAACGCTGTGACGCTTGGCGAAACTTTTGCGAATGCGTTTTTTCTCGGTGAATGAGTAACTCATGTGATCTCCACGACAGTAAGACAGGGACTGGCGGCAAAATTCACGACTTGCGCGTGACCGGGAGTTCGGCCTTCAGGCCAAACGAGGCAGAGGCACCGTCGCGCCCCTGCCTCCCGGGTACATCGAGACTTACTTGATTTCGAAGGTGGCGCCGGCTTCGGCCAATTGCTTGGCGATCGCGTCGGCATCGGCCTTTGGAATCCCTTCCTTGACAGGTTTGGGCGCGCCGTCCACGAGGTCCTTGGCTTCCTTCAGGCCCAGTCCGGTGATGGTGCGCACCACCTTGATGACATTGACCTTGTTATCGCCTGCACCGGTCAGGATGACGCTGAATTCCGTCTTCTCTTCCACTGCGGCGGCAGCGGCAGCAGCAGGAGCAGCCACAGCCACGGCGGTCGCGGCGGCGGATACCCCGAATTTTTCTTCCATATCCTTGATCAGTTCGGACAATTCCAGCACAGTCATGCCGGCGATTGCATCCAGAATTTCAGTTTTGCTGAGTGCCATGTGTAACTCCTTGAATTAAACAGTTGCTTCTTTTTGATCGCGTACCGCAGCCAGACCGCGGACAAATTTGGTCGGTACTTCGTTGAGGGTCTGAACGAACTTGCTGACCGGTGCCTGCATGGTTCCCATCAACTTGGCGATGAGTTCCTCGCGGCTCGGCATGGTCGCCAAACTGGATACATCCTTGGCGGACATGACCGAATTCGGCATGGCTCCCCCCTTGATGACCAACTTGTCATTTCCCTTGGCAAATTCATGAATCACCTTGGCCACCGCGACCGGATCCGCAGAAATCCCATAAACCAGCGGACCGACCATCTGATCGGCCAAACCGGCAAAAGGGGTATCAGCGACGGCGCGCCGAACCAGTGTGTTTTTCAGAACCCGGAAGTACACGCCTGCTGTTCTGGCCTTGGCCCTAAGAACAGTCATATCGGACACGGCCATTCCGCGATATTCCGCAAGAATGATCGCTTGAGCTTCGGTCACCTGCCCCGTCACTTCCGCCACGACTGCTTTTTTCTCTTCCAGATTGAGACTCAAGGTCTGTCCTCCATAAAGATTACAGAAAGAGGGTAAGCCCTCTTTCCAACCACGGCGACCTTTCTTTCAGGGCTTGATACGCGAATGTATCGATACAGCAAGACCTTCCATCAGGGACCGCCATCTGCGTAGGCCAGCATTTACATTAAGCCCTTTCGGGCACCTACGGTCTTTGATGTCCATGGGGTGCCATCCTGAAAAGCACACCCCATGCCCAAAGTCGTTATGTCACTTACACGGACACAGTGGAACCGTCGATACGGATTCCCCCGCCCATCGTGCTCGAGACGGAAATTTTTCTGAGATAGATCCCTTTGGCCGTGGCAGGACGCGCGCGGTTCAAGGCACCCAGCAAAGCCTGCAGGTTTTCCTGCAGGGCTTCCACGGTAAAGGAAGCGCGTCCAATGGAACAGTGCACCAAGCCAGCCTTGTCGGTCCGGTACTGAACCTGCCCGGCCTTGGCATTCCGGACTGCCCCGGTCACATCGGTGGACACCGTACCCACCTTGGGATTGGGCATCAGGCCCCGGGGACCGAGAACCTGCCCCAGGGGTCCGACGATGCGCATGGCGTCGGGCGTGGCGATGACGATATCGAAATCCATAAAGCCGCCCTTGATCTTTTCCGCCAGATCGTCAAAACCCACGATGTCCGCACCAGCGGCCCGGGCTTTTTCAGCATTGTCACCCTGCGCAAACACTGCGACCCGCATGGTCTTGCCGGTTCCCTGAGGTAGCACCACGGAACCACGAACCTGCTGATCCGACTTCTTGGCATCCACGCCGAGATTGACAGACACATCCACCGACTCGTCAAACTTTGCCGTAGCTGTCTTTTTCACCAGTTCCAGGGCCTCGGTCACAGCGTAGGCGCGGGCACGATCGATCTGTGCGCGCAGGGCTTGCGTACGTTTGGTCATTTTGGCCATGTTCAGTTCACTCCTTCCACAGTAATCCCCATGCTGCGCGCACTACCCGCCACGGTACGAACCGCAGCATCCAGATCTGAGGCAGTCAGATCGGGCATCTTGGTGGTGGCAATGGCCTCAGCCTGTGCGCGGGTCAAGGTTCCCACCTTGTCACTGTGGGGTTTGGGGCTTCCCTTGCTCACACCGGCTGCCTTCTTGATCAGCACCGTGGCGGGAGGCGTCTTCATGATGAAGGTGAAACTCTTGTCCGCATAGGCGGTAATCACCACCGGAACGGGCAAACCAACTTCCATACCTTGTGTCTGGGCGTTGAAAGCCTTGCAAAATTCCATGATGTTGAGACCGCGCTGACCGAGCGCTGGCCCGATGGGCGGGCTGGGATTGGCCTTGCCGGCCGGAACCTGCAACTTGATGTAACCTGTGATTTTCTTTGCCATGACTGCTCCTATGTTCGGGTGCCAGCGGTGAACCTGCGTTCACCTCCCCAGAATGACCGGAATCAGGCGATCTAGCCCTTTTCCACCTGTCCAAAATCCAGTTCCACCGGTGTTGCCCGCCCAAAAATGAGCACGGACACACGGAGTTTGTTCTTGTCGTAATTGACTTCTTCCACCATGCCATTGAAGTCGGTGAACGGGCCGTCCTTGACCCGCACGCTCTCGCCCACTTCGAACAGAACCTTTGGCCGGGGCTTCTCGACCCCTTCCTGCACCTTGTTCAGAATGTTTTGTACTTCCTTGTCGGTAATGGGGGTCGGCTTGTTGGCCTTACCGCCCACGAACCCCGTCACCTTCGGCGTACTCTTGACCAGATGCCAGGTCTCATCGGTCATATCCATCTGCACCAGGATATAGCCCGGAAAAAACTTGCGTTCGCTGATGCTCTTCTGACCGCCTTTCATTTCCACGACTTCTTCCACGGGGACCAGAATGTCGCCAAACTGCTCGTCCATACCCGCCCGGTTGATCCGTTCCCTGAGCGCTCGCTGCACGCTCTTTTCAAAGCCGGAATAGGCATGTACCACATACCAGCGCATTGTCATCATTCAGACCGCCCCATCAATCGTTGTACCGCCACCAGCAAGCCCCAGTCCACCAACCACAGGAACACCCCCACCACCAGCACCAGGGCAAAAACCACCAGAGTGGTCTGCCAGGTTTCCTTACGGGAAGGCCAGACAACTCGTCGCGCTTCCACCACCGCTTCCTGAGAGAAGCGGTAGAAGTCCTGCCCCGGCACCGTGAACCAGGCAACGGCAGCACCCAGCCCCAATCCTGCCAATACGGCCAGAACCCGCAATACCAAGGCATGATCCGCCAATTGGTAATAGCCCACCAACCCCGCCACAACAAGGGCGAGGGCGAGGGCAAACTTGAGTTTATCCGCCATGGGCGTTGAATTTCCTTTGAAAACCTTGGCAGGCCAGGAGGGCCTCGAACCCCCAACCTACGGTTTTGGAGACCGTCACTCTGCCAATTGAGCTACTGGCCTGTTTTATTACTGAATCACTTTGGCGACAACCCCGGCGCCCACGGTCCGACCGCCTTCGCGAATCGCAAATCGTAACCCCTCTTCCATCGCAATCGGCGC
>NZ_DAHVHV010000047.1:0-16695 GCF_027317285.1 Ferrovum sp.
GTTGGAGACAGCCTCGATCCCCGTATAGGTTCCGCCGCCCATGGAATAGGCGCGCAGGAACAGGGAGGCCACGAAGACCCACCCCATCTGGCCCGCCAGGGAGGAGGTTTCATGCAGCGTCTGATGGACGATGGCGGGGATCTCGTTGCCACGGATGGCCACCCCGTACACGATGATCAGCACATGGGTGATGACGAAGCCCATGAAGATGGGGGTCAGGACCTTGATGCTCTCCTTCATGCCGCGCAGGTTCAGGAACATCAGAAACACGGTGAGGAACAGTTCGACGGTCAGTTTGTGACTTTGCCAGGCCGTGGGCAGGGAACTGAAAACGGCATCCACCCCGCTGGCCACAGAAATGGCGATGGTCAGGACATAATCCACGATCAGGGCCGCACCGCTGATCAGACCGGCATGAGGCCCGATCAGTTGGGTGGCGACCTTATATCCCCCTCCGCCCGTGGGAAACAGTTCGATGACCTGATTATAGGCCGTGGAGATGAGGAAAACCGTGAAAGCCGTGGCAATGGCCAGGTAGAGGCTGAGGTGGACATGGGTGCCGAGGGCCTTGAAGGCTTCTTCCGGGCCATAGGCAGAGGAGGAGAGTCCATCGGCGCCCAGTCCCACCCACGCGAAAAAGGCCATTAGGGCGATGTGCTGACGGGTTTCCGGCGCAAAGGGGTCGCGCGCCGGACCAAAGAGCAACTCTTTGATCTGTTTTATAAAGCTGCTCTTTTGTGCCATGGGATCAGACCTTCGTTGGATTCGGTTTGGCGGGGTCTAGGGCGTATTTTCGTTGCGCTTCGACCACCTGGGACGAGGGGATCACGCCGTCGTCCGCCAGCGCATGGAGTGCGGCTTCCACCACATAATAACGGTCCACTTCGAAAAAATGGCGCAATCGGGCGCGCGTGTCGGAACGGCCAAAACCATCCGTGCCCAGGGTCACGAAACGATGGGGTACGAAGGCGCGGATTTGTTCCGTGAAGGCTTTGATGTAATCGGTGGCCGCAATCACCGGTCCACGGGTGTCCTTCAGACACTGGGTGACGTAGGGGACCTGGGCTGGTTCCGCGGGGTGTTGACGGTTATGGCGCAGGACGTTCTGGCCTTCCCGGGCCAATTCATTGAAACTGGGGCAACTCCACACATTGCTCGAGATTCCCCAGTCCGTGGCCAGAAGTTGGGCCGCTGCCTCCACTTCGCGCAGGATGGTGCCCGATCCCAGCAACTGGACGCAGGGACCCTCCGGTGCCGCCTGTCCCTGCAGCAGGTACATGCCCTTGAGAATGCCTTCCCGCGCCCCGTCAGGGAGCGCCGGGTGGGCATAGTTTTCATTCATGGTGGTGAGGTAGTAAAAGACGTTTTCCTGGGCGTGGAACATGCGACGCAGGCCGTCCTGAATGATGACCGCCAGTTCATAGGCATAGGTGGGGTCGTAGGAGACGCAGTTGGGAATGAAAGAGGCATGAACCTGACTGTGTCCATCCTGATGCTGCAACCCTTCACCATTCAGGGTGGTCCGTCCCGCCGTCCCGCCGATGAGGAAGCCGCGACACTGCATGTCGCCGGCCGCCCAGGCCAGGTCGCCAACGCGCTGGAAGCCGAACATGGAATAGAAAATATAGAACGGGAGGGTGGTGACCCCGTGGGTGGAATAGGACGTGGCCGCGGCGATCCAGGAGGAAAAGGCGCCGGCTTCATTGATTCCTTCCTGGAGGATCTGACCGTTCACGCTTTCGCGGTAGTACATCAGTTGATCATGATCCTGGGGTTCGTACAATTGCCCCACGGATGAATAGATGCCCAGGCTACGGAACATGCCCTCCATCCCGAAGGTACGGGATTCATCGGGAACGATGGGGACGACACGCTGGCTCAGGGCCTTGTCGCGGATGAGCAGATTGAGGAGACGCACGAAGGCCATGGTGGTGGACAGGTGGCGTTCGCCACTGGCTTCCAGCAGGGGAGAAAAATACTCCAGTGGCGGGATGTCCAGTGGCACGCTGGCACTGTGCCGCACCGGCAGGTAGCCGCCCAGGGCCTGGCGCCGTTCCTGCAGATAACGGATCTCCGGACTGTCGTCGGCCGGGCGATAGAAGGGGGCAGCGGCGATCACGGCATCGTCGATGGGGATCTTGAAACGGTTGCGGAACTGTTTGAGGGCGCTTTCGCCCATCTTCTTTTGCTGGTGGGTGATGTTTTGTCCTTCGCCCGCTTCGCCCATGCCGTAGCCCTTGATGGTCTTGGCCAGGATCACCGTGGGTTGACCGCTGTGGCGCACCGCCGCCCGGTAGGCGTTGTAGACCTTGAAGGCGTCGTGGCCCCCGCGCGACAGGTGCCAGATCTCGTCATCGGACATGTTGGCCACCAGGCGCAGCAATTCGGGATACTTGCCGAAAAAATGCTGGCGCACGTAGGCGCCATCGCGCGCCTTGAAACTTTGATATTCGCCATCCACGGCTTCCATCATGCGCTGCAGGAGCAAGCCGCTCGTGTCCTTGGCGATGAGGGCATCCCAGGGGCTTCCCCAGATCACCTTGATGACATTCCAGCCTGCCCCGCGAAAATCGGCTTCCAGTTCCTGAATGATCTTGCCATTGCCCCGCACGGGGCCATCGAGGCGTTGCAGGTTGCAATTCACCACGAAGATCAGGTTGTCGAGATTCTCCCGGGCGGCCAGGGAAATGGCGCCCAGAGATTCGGGTTCGTCCATCTCTCCATCGCCCATGAAGGCCCACACCTTGCGTCCTTCGGTCTGAGCCAACCCGCGGTTTTGCAGGTATTTCATGAAACGGGCCTGATAAATGGACATGAGGGGACCGAGTCCCATGGAAACGGTGGGCATTTGCCAGAAATGGGGCATGAGCCAGGGATGGGGATAACTGGACAACCCTTTGCCGTCCACTTCACGACGGAAGTTGGCCAACTGTTCTTCGCTCAGGCGCCCTTCCAGAAAAGCGCGGGCGTAGATGCCCGGCGCCGAGTGACCCTGGGTGTAGAGCACGTCCCCCCCGTGCTCCGGGGTGGGGGCGCGAAAAAAGTGGTCGAAGCCCACGTCGTACAGGGTAGCCGCCGACTGAAAACTGGCGATGTGCCCGCCCAGTTCTTCCCCGCCCTTGTTGGCCCGTACCACCATGGCCAGGGCGTTCCAGCGAATCAGGGAACGGATGCGGTACTCCATTTCCGGGTCTCCGGGCATGGGTTCCTCGAGGGCGGGCGGAATGGTGTTGAGGTAGGCTGTATTGGCGCTGTAGGGCAGGAAGGCACCCGAACGACGGGCCTTGTCCACCAGTCGCTCGAGCAGGAAATGGGCCCGCTCCGGCCCCTCCACACAGAGTACGCCCTCCAGGGCATCCAGCCATTCCTGAGTTTCCTGGGGGTCTGAATCGTGATCCTTGGGGGGAGATGACATCATGCTCGAGCCTCGTTTGTTACTCAAAAGTCGCTAGATTCTATAGCGAAACTGGTTTGAGCGAAACCCGTAGCCGGGACTGCCTGCTGAAAAGTACCCCTGCGACACAGCGCCTGTTCCATGGCTTCTTGATAGAATGGCAGGCTATCGGGTTCAGGGGACATCATGCTCTTCAGTCGGCTCTTACGCAAGGAATTTGCGCGCACGGCATTGATGGCCATGGTGATTTTGCTGGCCATTCTGCTGACCGTCAGCCTGGTCAAGTTGCTGGGACTGGCGGCCGGGGGCACCCTGTCGGGCAGTGCGGTGATGGCCATGCTGGCTTTCGGTTCCCTGACCTACCTGCCGGTGCTGTTGTCTGCCTCCATTTTTACAGCCCTGCTGCTGGCGATGACCCGTTTTTACCGCGATTCCGAGATGATCATCTGGCAGAGCGCCGGGGTCAGCCTGAACCGCTTTCTTGGTCCGGTGCTGCGTTTCGCGGTGCCCATGGCCCTGGTGGTGGCGCTCCTCAGCCTGGTCATCGCGCCCTGGGCGATCGGCCAGAAGGCCCAGTACCAGAAACAACTGGATGTGCAGGACGATACCTCCCAGATCACGCCGGGTGTGTTCCGGGAGTCGCATCAATCGGATCAGGTATTCTTCGTGGATGCGCTGTCCCAGAGCAAGGAGAAGGTTTCCAACGTCTTCGTTCAGTCCGTCCAGGGCCATCAGGTGGGCGTGATCGCGGCGGACAGCGGTTACATTGCAACGGAGCCGAATGGAGACCGCTTCGTGGTGTTGCAGCGCGGGCGTCGATATGAAGGTGAACCAGGCACGCTCAATTACCGGTTGGTGGATTTTGAGCAGGCGCGCCTGCGTATCGACCAGCATGGGGTGACGGCAGCTGCCCTTTCGGTCAAATCCATGTCGGTTCAGGACCTGCTCCGCAAGCCCACTCTGGAAGGTTGGGGAGAATTGCACTGGCGCCTGGGATTGCCCTTGAGTCTGCTGGTTCTGGCCGTGTTTTCCGTGCCTTTGTCCTACCTCAATGTGCGGGGCGGGCGTTCCACCAACATGATCTTTGCCCTGCTGGCCTACATGGTGTATTACAACTGCATGAGCATTGCCCAGGCCTGGGTGGCACAGGGTAAATTGCCCTTCTGGATCGGCCTGTGGCCCGTGCATCTGCTCTTCTTGATCGTGGCCTGGATCTGGCTGCAGCAGCGCCAGCGCGTCTGGTCCTGGCGCTGGTGGATGGGCCAACGTCGTTCCCGGGAAAAACGGGAACGAAAGGAAGCCCCGTGAGATTCCTTGGGGCGGGCGGAAACGCCGGCCTGCTTTTTGACTTCGATCCGGGATGGCGGGATAATCACCTGTTTTATCTCAGGTCATGACCCTTCAGGGAGAAACTCCGTGGAATTTACACTCAAAGTAGCGCATCCGGCTTCAACCAAGACCGCCTGCGTCGTCATTCCGGTGACGGGAGGACGCTGTTTGACCCCTGCTGCCCAGGCCCTGGATCAGGCCAGCGAAGGTCGGTTGACGCAAATTCTCAAACGGGGAGATCTGGCCGCAGAGGCGGGAAAAACGCTCCTGTTGTCCGGACTCGAGGGCGTGACGGCGAGCCGGGTGCTGCTGGTGGAAATGGGCGAGGATCCCCTCAAGGACAGCACGTTCCGCACCCTGGTATGTTCCATGGAGCAGGCTCTGGCGAACACCGCCGTCAAGGAGGTGTTGTGTACCCTGACCGAGTTGGAAGTGCCGGGGCGAGACGGCGCCTGGGTGCTGGAACAGACCGTCCTGACCCTGAGGGAACAGCGTTACCGGATCCAGAAACAGACTCAGACTCCAAAACCGCCTTCTCCCTGGAAAAAAACCGCCCTTCTGGTGCCTCCCTCCCTGTCCCTCAAAAAAGCCCAGGGTTTCGTGGAACAGGCCCAGGCGGTGGCCAACGGAACCGATCTGACGCGGGACCTGGGTAACTTGCCGCCCAATCTGTGTACGCCGGTCCATCTGGCGGAAACGGCGCAGGCCGTGGGCAAGGACTGGGGGCTCAAGGTGCGCGTGCTGGATCGTGCCGATATGGAAAAACTGGGCATGGGCGCCTTGCTGGCCGTGGCGGCGGGCAGCCATCGTCCTCCCCAGTTCATCATCATGGAATACGCCGGAGGCAAGGCCCGGGCCAAGCCGGTGGTGCTGGTGGGCAAGGGCATCACCTTCGATACCGGCGGGATATCCCTGAAACCTGCGCCAGAGATGGATGAAATGAAGTTTGACATGTGTGGCGCAGCCAGTGTCCTGGGGACGATGCGTGCCCTGGCCGAGATGAAATTGCCCCTGAATGTCGTGGCGCTCATTCCCACCTGCGAGAACATGCCGGGAGGCGGGGCCACTCGTCCGGGCGATGTGGTCAAGAGTTTGTCCGGCCAGACCATCGAGATTCTCAATACCGATGCGGAAGGGCGCCTGATCCTGTGCGATGCTTTGACCTACGCTGAACGTTTCGAACCTGCCGTGGTGGTGGATGTGGCGACCCTGACCGGCGCCTGTGTCATTGCTCTGGGGCATGAGGCTGCAGGGCTGATGGCCAATGACGAACTTCTGCGCAATGAATTGCAGGCGGCGGGGGATTACAGTGGCGACCGCGCCTGGCCCCTGCCTTTGTGGGAAGAATATCAGGAAGGGCTGAAGAGCAACTTTGCGGATATGGCCAATGTGGCGGGTCGTCCCGCCGGAACCATCACGGCGGCGAGTTTTCTGGCGTATTACACCAAACGTTACCGCTGGGCTCATCTGGACATTGCTGGCGTCGCATGGCGCAGTGGCAAGGAAAAGGGGGCCACGGGCCGTCCTGTCCGGTTGTTTTGCCGTTTCCTGCAGCAGCGCTGCCAGGGGTCAGAGTGACACGCATCGACTTTTACACCCATGTGGCGGACAAGGTGCCGGTGGCCGTGCAGTTGACCTGCAAGGCATGGGCACAAGGATTGCCGGTGTGGTTGCGGGTACCGGACGAAGCCATGGCCCAGCAACTGGACCAGCGGTTGTGGACCCATCCGCAGGCCGAATTTGTGCCCCATTGCCGGTCCGATCACGCATTGGCGGCCGAAACCCCCATCGTCATCGATGCCCTGGAAATGGAGCCGCGTTCGCACCGGGTGCTGATCAACCTGCGTTCGGATCCGCCGGTGTACTTTGCCCGTTTCGAACGTCTGGCGGAAATCGTCAGTCAGGTCGATCAGGACGCGGCGCAGGCACGGGAGCGTTTTCGTTTCTATCGTCAGCGGGGTTTTGAAGTGCAGGCCCATAATCTGGCGAACCATCGTTTTTGAACCCCAGGCTTCCACCCTTAGATTACGGGATTGTTTTTCATGAGTCTTGCCAAAATTTTTGACCCCCAGGCCATCGAGGCGCGCTGGTACCCCGTATGGGAAGCGCGCGGTGATTTCAGGCCTTCCCTGGACCCCCAGGTGCCCGCGTACTGCATCCTGCTGCCGCCCCCCAATGTGACGGGAACACTGCATATGGGGCACGCCTTTCAGCATACCCTGATGGATGCCCTGATTCGTTACCATCGAATGAAGGGCGAAAACGTGCTGTGGCAGGCAGGGACGGATCATGCCGGGATTGCCACCCAGATGCTGGTGGAGCGTCAACTGGAAGCCAGAGGCGAAGGGCGCGATACCCTGGGGCGGGAGGCATTCCTGGAACGGGTCTGGCAGTGGAAGGAACAGTCCGGTTCCACCATTACCCGGCAGATGCGGCGTTTGGGCAGTTCCTGTGACTGGACCCGCGAGCGGTTCACCCTGGATGAGGGCCTCAGTCAGGCGGTCACTCAGGTGTTCGTCCGCCTCTATCGGGAAGGACTGATCTATCGCGGTCAGCGTCTGGTCAACTGGGACCCCCACCTGCAGACGGCGGTGTCCGACCTGGAGGTGGAGGCCCACGAAGAATCGGGGCATCTTTGGCATATCCGCTATCCCCGTGTGGACGGCCAGGGCCATCTGGTGGTGGCCACCACCCGTCCCGAGACCTTGCTGGGCGATGTGGCGGTGGCGGTGCACCCTGCCGACGAGCGTTACCGCGATCTCATCGGACAGACGCTTCATCTGCCCCTGACGGACCGCACCATTCCGGTGATCGCCGATGAAACGGTGGATCCTGCCTTCGGCACGGGCTGTGTCAAGATCACCCCGGCCCATGATTTCAACGATTACCAGATGGGCAAGCGGCATGGATTGACGCCTCTCAACATTTTTACCCCGGATGCCCGCCTGAACGATCAGGTGCCTCCTGAATATCGCGGGCTGGAGCGTTTTCGTGCCCGTCAGCGCCTCATCGACGATTTGGCGGCCCGGAACCTGCTGGACGAAGTGAAACCGCATACCCTGATGATTCCACGCGGTGACCGCAGTGGTGCGGTGATCGAACCCATGCTTTCGGATCAATGGTTTCTCGATACCGAGCGCATGGGCCAGGAAGCCTTGCGCGTGGTACACGAGGGGCAGGTCCGGTTTGTGCCGGGTAACTGGATTCATACCTACGAACATTGGCTGGGCAATTTGCAACATTGGTGCATTTCCCGGCAACTGTGGTGGGGGCACCGGATTCCTGCCTGGTACGATGATGCGGGACAGGTCTATGTGGCCGAGAACCAGCAGGAGGCGGAACGTCAGGCGGGGAAACCCCTGCGCCAGGACGACGACGTGCTCGATACCTGGTTCTCCTCGGCACTCTGGCCCTTTTCTACCCTGGGCTGGCCGGCGGATACCCCGGAATTGCGTCAGTTCCTGCCCAGCAGCGTATTGGTGACGGGCTTCGATATCATTTTCTTCTGGGTGGCCCGCATGGTCATGATGACCACCCATTTCACCGGTCAGGTACCTTTCCGGGAAGTTTTTGTCACTGGTTTGGTGCGCGATGCCCAGGGCCACAAGATGAGCAAGTCCCGGGGCAACGTGCTGGATCCCCTGGATCTGATCGATGGGATCGATCTGGAATCCCTGGTCGCCAAGCGCACCGCCCACCTCATGGATCCCCGTCAGGCAGAAAAGATCGAAAAGGCCACGCGGGCCGAATTCCCCCAGGGTATCCCGGCCTTTGGTACGGATGCCCTGCGTTTTACCTTTGCCAGCCTCGCCACGCACGGAAGAGATATCAAGTTCGATCTGCAACGTTGTGATGGCTATCGCAATTTTTGCAACAAGTTGTGGAATGCCACGCGCTTCGTTCTGATGCAGGAGGTACCGGAGGGGCCGGCTCGGGCACCGACGGTGGCAGACCGCTGGATCGGACAACGCCTCGATGCGACCATTCGGGCGGTCCACGAGCATTTTGCCCAGTACCGGTTCGATTTGGTGGCGCGTGTCCTGTATGAATTCATCTGGGAAGACTTCTGTGACTGGTATGTGGAATTGGCCAAACCCCAGTTGGCCCAACCCGATACGGCGGTCACCACCCATGCCACATTGCGCTCGGTCCTGGAAACGGCCCTGCGCCTGACCCACCCTCTGATGCCTTTCATCACCGAGGAACTGTGGCAGCAGGTGGCTCCTGCGGATGCCGTGGGTTCGAGCATTGCCCTGCAACCCTTTCCGCAACCCGAACTGGCTCCCGACCCGGCCGCCAGCGAGGCAATGGAACGTCTCAAGGCGTGGGTCAACGGTTGCCGTACCCTGCGTGGAGAAATGAACATCAGCCCGGCAGAGCGACTGCCCCTCAAGGTGGCGGGGGAAACGCAGGCGCTCCTCGGCATGGAACATTACCTGATGCATCTGGCGCGCCTTACGGCGGTGGAAGCCAGTGCCGTTCCCCTGCTCTCGGTGGAGGCCCCGGTGGTGACGGTGGATCGCCTTCAGATGCAGTTGCAGGTTCAGGTGGATATTCCCGCAGAAATCGAACGTCTGACCAAACAACGGGACAAGACCAAAATCGAGGTGGCGCGCTGTTGCGCCAAACTGGATAACCCCGGTTTCGTGGACCGTGCGCCAGCTGCTGTGGTTGATCAGGAACGCGAACGCCTGGTTCGCTTCCGTCAGTCCCTGGCCGAGGTGGAAATCCAGTTGGCGCGCCTGGCTGCCCGTTGAAAAGGGGAGGGCAGGCCACCATCTTCGTGGAAAACTGCTCTGCCTAGGGTATCATGAACACCATGAAACGATGGTTACTTTTTCTTTGTGCCGGCATGCTGTCCGTTCCTTTGACGGCCTACGAGTTGCCCGATCTGGGCGACAGTTCCTCCATGACTCTGTCGAGCAAGGACGAGATGGCGCTGGGGCGGCAGGTGATGCAGGAAATCCGCGCCGATCCCGCCTATTTCAACGATCCGGAGAGCGTGGATTTTGTCAGTTCGGTGGGGCACCGCCTGCTGGCGGTGAGCGATGATCTGGGCGATCAGCATCACTTCGAATTTTTTATCCTGGAAGATCCCACCCTCAATGCCTTTGCCCTGCCCGGCGGGTTCATCGGGGTACATACGGCCCTGATCGAGGCAGCGGACAACGAGTCTGAATTGGCTTCGGTGCTGGCCCACGAAATCTCTCACGTCACCCAGCATCACATTGCCCGGGCCATGGAGGACCAGAACAAGAATCTGCCGCTGTCCCTGGCGGCCATGGCGGCGGCCATCCTGGCGGCGCGCAGCAGCCCCGATGGAGCCATGGGCGGGGTGGTGGGCGCACAGGCTGGAATGGTCCAGGCCCAACTGAATTTTTCCCGGTCGAATGAACGGGAAGCCGATCGACTGGGTATTCGTCGCCTCCTCAAGACCGACTACGATCCTCGTGCCATGGCAACTTTCTTTACCAAACTGGGGCGTTATGGTCGCTTCTATGAAGGCGCCCCCGCTTTTCTCCAGACTCACCCGCTGACCACCGAGCGTCTGGCAGAAATCCAGGACAGACTGCAGAATGTTCCTTACCGTCAAGTTCAGGATGGCCCCGATTTCGCGCTGATCAAGGCCCGTATCCAGGCCCTGGTGGGAACTCCCCATGAAGCGCTGGAAAGCTTTCAGAACCATGACTACGATATCCATCGTCCCGAGGAAGTCCCTTTGATCTATGGCAAGGCGGTTGCGTTGTGGCGCAATCGCGATTATGGGGAGGCTCAGTCCCTGCTCGAGCAGGTACGCGCCGTTTCTCCGCCCAATGCCTTGTTCGACAGTCTGCGCGCCCAGATCACCCTGGATTCGGGACACGTGCATCAGGCCATTCTCCAGTTTCAACATGGACTGCAACGCTTTCCCGATGAGCGTGCGCTCAATTACGGTTATATCACTGCTCTGTTGACCGCCGGACTGCCTGAACAGGCGCTCAAGGTCATCAACGAACGCGTCGCACTCACCAGCAGCGATGAACGGTTGTACGAATTCCAGTCCCAGGCCTATGCTGCGCTGAACCAGCAGATGATGAGTCACGAAGCGCTGGCCCAGGCCTACCTGTTGCTGGACAATCCCAGTGCGGCCATGGATCAGCTCCAGATCGCCCTGGGGGCGGGCGACGGAGACTTTTATCAAAAGTCCCAGGTGGAAGCCACGATGCGCGAGATCAAGGCAGAACTGGCGGCGCGCAAGGGCAAGAAAAAATAACCTGAGATCACCGATGAAAATACTTCTTACAGGTTGCGCCGGATTCATCGGCATGCAGGTTTCCCAGCGTCTGCTGGAGCGGGGAGACGAGGTGATCGGGGTGGACAACCTCAATGACTATTACGATGTCTCGCTCAAGGAAGCGCGCCTGGCCCGTCTCGCGCCCTATGGAAACTTTACTTTTCATCGGCTGGATATTGCCGATGGATCCGCCCTTCAAATGATCTTCGCCCGGGAAAAACCCCAGAGGGTCGTGAATCTGGCTGCCCAGGCGGGGGTGCGCTACTCACTGCAGAATCCCCAGGCGTACATCGACGCCAATATTCAGGGCTTCCTGAATATTCTGGAAGGTTGTCGCCACCATTCCGTCGAACATCTGGTCTATGCCAGCAGTTCCAGCGTCTATGGCGGCAACACCCGGTTGCCTTTTTCCGAGCACCACACCGTCGATCATCCCGTCAGTTTGTACGCTGCCACCAAAAAATCCAATGAACTGATGGCCCATACCTACAGCCATTTGTTCAATCTGTCCACCACGGGCCTCCGTTTCTTCACTGTCTATGGCCCCTGGGGGCGTCCGGACATGGCTTTGTTCAAATTCACCAGGGCCATCCTGGCCGGATCCCCCATCGATGTCTACAACGAGGGAAAGATGGTGCGTGACTTCACCTATATCGATGATATCGTGGAGGGTACCGTGAGAGTCCTGGACAAACCCGCCACCCCCAACGAAGGCTTTCAGGAGGCGCATCCCGACCCTGCCACCAGTTGGGCTCCCTACCGACTCTTCAATCTGGGCAACCAGCATCCCACTCCCCTGATGGATTATATTCAGGCCATCGAAGTGGCCACGGGCAGAAAAGCCATCCTCAACTTTCTTCCCATGCAGCCGGGCGATGTGATGGCGACGGCAGCCAATACCGAAGAACTGGAAAAATACTGCCAATTCACGTCCCATACCCCGGTGACTGAGGGCGTGAAACGATTTGTCGAGTGGTACCGAACGTATACTGCGGCGCAGAATGGATAGGATTTTTTGCGCCGCCTGAATCGGTGGAAGCGGCACGCTTATAACTCATCATCCATGGGCAGCAAAGTTAAAATATTGGCCTTGATTCTTTGCCAGTCACTCCTTGCCGGCTCCGTCGTATACTCGATGGTTTTTCCGTTTTCCCGAGTGCGCCACACCAGGCTCTGTTCCCCACCGTCTGGACGCAACACCAACTGGTAGGCATTGGCCGGCTGCACCATGGCATCAAAACGCGCGGCAATCTGTTGCGCAAGCACGGGCGAATCGATGATCAGACCGATCTCGGTATTGAGATGCATCGACCGTTGATCAAAGTTCATCGAGCCTATGAACAACTTCTGGCGGTCAAATACGAACAGTTTCGCGTGCAGTGAATAATTTCCATGGCGCGATATTGTCTTCGTTTCACCACTGCCGCGTGTGTTGCCCAGCAGCGAACGGATTTCATAGAGTTCCACGCCATCTTCAAGCAGTGGTATCCGATAACGCATGTAACCAGCCTGCGCCAGCAATACCATGGATGAATCCAGTGAGTTGGTCAGGATGCGAACACGTACGTTGCGTTTACGCAAGTCTTCGATCAATTGCATCCCTTCCTTCCCCGGTATCAAAAAGGGCGTCACCATTAGCAATTCAGACTTTACCCCGAGAGCTACATTGGCCACCGCGCGGTGCATCAATTTGCCCACCCTCTCGCCGTCTTCAACTTTTTTCTTGTCAGGGCTGTCATAAACCAACTGTGCATGCGCCCAAATCAGAGGCAAGTGACCGGAGATAATCCCATTAAATGGCTCGCCACTTGCAACCCGCTTCAAATAATCAACCCCGGTCGCTTTCATCTCCCGATTCTGCTGCTTCAATTCCACGCGACGCTCCCTCAAGGCGGCATGGGGCGATTTTTCACCTGAAAGCGCCTCGGCAGGAATTGACAGGTCGGAGTTCCAGAATTCGTCGAAGCTTGAAGAGAGTTTTTTAGTGATGGGGCCGGCCACAAAAACATCGTCATCGGCAAATTGGGAATCAGGATCGATCTGAAAGTATTGATCTCCGATATTCCGCCCTCCTATCAATGCGATGGCATTGTCCACGACAAGCAATTTGTTGTGCATCCTGTAGTCGAGCCGGGAGGCGTTGAACGTGAATTCTGCAGTTCTGAGCAACTCACTATGACCGCGATATGTGAACGGATTGAATATTCGAACCTCGATGGAAGGATGTGCCGCCAGTTTAGCAATCTGCTCATCACCCACTACGGTGTCTCCATCGTCGAGCAGCACGCGTACGCGCACCCCGCGATCGGCTGCACGCAATACGGCACTGGTCAGCAACTGTCCCGTATCGTCGTCGCGAAAAATGTAATATTGAAGGTCAAGCGTGCGTTCTGCAGCGTCGATCATTTGCATTCTGACCAGAAAACCGTTGGCTCCTACCGGTATGATGCGAAATCCTGAGTTGCCACCATGCTCTTGACCGGCATTTTCGAACTGACGGCCAAGCCTTGTCTCCTCAGGATTGACAAGTGCTGAGGATTTTATTTTTGCGAAATTTGAACCTGGAGGAAGCGACGCACATCCGGCCAAGACTGCGAGGATCATCATGACAACAAAGGAAGAACGTCCGATCATTTTTGCGGTCATGGCAGATATGCCCTTTTTAACGGACCCGAGTTGGGGCATCAAGTTTTTTCCCCTTGCCCGATTTCGGCATGCTGCTTACCTTCACAGGTTTGTGCGTGAATGTTCTCATGACGTCGCCAATGACCTGAAACAACCTTTGCCGCTCCGCTTTGCCTCGTAAAGTGCAAGATCGGCATGTTTGAGAAGGTCCTGCGGATTCGTTCCATGATCCGGATAAAATGCGATACCGATGCTCGCGCTCAGCAGGACAGGATAGCCCTGTAGTTCCATCTCCTCCGAAAGTTTCTGCAGTATGGTTTCCGCCAGACTGTAGACCGGGTCCTTTTTTTCCAGTCCGTCGAACATAACGATGAATTCGTCGCCTCCTGGCCTTGCCAGCAGATCCGATTCGCGGATTGAATCCCTGATGCGGCTTGCGGTCTTCACCAGGACCTCATCCCCTGCGAGATGCCCATAGGTGTCATTCACCTCCTTGAACCCGTCCAGGTCTATGCCCATCACTGCGATGATGCAACTCTGGCGCACGGCCTTTTTGCAGGCATCGTCGAGGGCAGCGTAAAGGTGATAACGGTTTGCAACCCCCGTCAGGGAGTCGGTCAGAGCGATCCGCTCGAGTTCCCTTTCAGCAGCCTTCCTGCTGCTGATGTCCAGAATCGCACCGGCCATGTAATTCTCGTCTGAAAAGGGAAAAACGGCTTTGTGAAAGATCACGTCGTGGACCGAGCCATCTGCATATTTGACCCTGGCCTCATACTGTTCCTCGCCACCTGCTCTGAAAAGTCTGTTGTCCGCTTCATGATAGACCTTCGCCAGTTCCGCATCCCAGAGATCGTATACGCCGCGACCCACGATCTCGTCGATCTTTTTCCCCACGTATTTTTCGAAGGGAACGTTGCAATACACGTAGATCCCCTTCGAATTCTTGACGAAGATCGGTACGGGAAGCGCATTGATGATCGACTGAATCAAAACGGATACGTCAGCGCAACTCAAGTTACCGCCTGACTGATCATGCTCCACGGTCATGATTCTCCCAATTTTTGTTGTTTGTGGTTTCGGGGCATCACGAATCGCCACTTTTTCTTTGACCCTATCAGCATAACCCCAAATCGTTCATCAGAGATTTTGGGTGATTTCCGGCGAACTGCCAAGGACATTGACTGTGATCAGTGGATTTGATGGTCTGATTCCAAGGCCGCTGATGGAAGGGGTGTCGGGTGGTTGGCAATGTGATTTGCCGGCAGGAAGTTCGTCAGGTTTCTATAGGTCGCGCATCAAATCTTTCAGGGATTGGGGGATAGCGCCCTGGTCTGTCAGGGAGTTGCGCAGTTCAGGGGGGATGTCAGGGGCGAGAGCAATATACTCGGCTCTCCAGCCACTGCCAGACGCTCGTCGGCCTGGTTGACCAATTCGCCAATGGGACGGAAGGCTACAGCGGAAACCGGTCGTCTCAGGGCGGAAAGCCAGGCTCGCAGAAAATTGTCACGGATGTGTATTGATTATGCGAACACAACCGACACGTGTCCTTCCGTCCGAGAATGTGGCACGGACTTGACAACAATCTCGACATCACGACCCAAGTGGGTAAGGCATTCCAGCATCTTGGCTTCAGAGATGCCGCGAAATTGCCCACGCAGCAAACCGGACAACTTCGGTTGTGTTACACCCAACAACTCTGCAGCCTGAACTTGTGTTAATTTGCGCCGCTTGATGATGTCTCCAATCTTGGCGGCCAGTTGCGCCTTGATATGCATTCCTTCCGCATTTGGCAAACCGAGATCGGCATATACGTTGATGCTCCCATGTTCGATGTTACTCATTTCTTCACTCCTTCCGCGTGATTCTGCGCCAATTTCAATCTATCACGAATCAGGTCGATGTCCTGCTTGGGTGTTTCGATACCCTTATGCGATTTCTTTTGAAAACAATGCAGAACATAGACCGCGTTGCCGAACCTGACTGTATAGACTGCACGGTAGGTCCTGCCGTCGTCATCCTCGACAACTTCCAGTATACCCGCAGAGCCAAAACCCCTGAGTGGCTTGGCCTGTGGGTGCTTCCCGCCATGCTGCGCCAAATGCAAAGCATATCCAAACACATCCACTACTTCTGCCGGCATGGAAAGCAAATCCTTCTTCGAAGACGCGACCCACTCCAACGGCTTCACAGTCAATTTACTCATGGTCGAATTATATCCATATAGGAATAATTGTCAACTTGCGGATTTCTACGATCACCCATTCAAGGGTTGCAAACTCCACGGCTTCCTTGGTTTTCTGGATGCCTTGAATCTGATCACCGACGAGAGCAACCGGGCGAACGCCAGCCTGGAAATGCTGTTCAGAGAAAAAGCCAAGTCCCTTCAAAGTCCATTCAGAAGGAAAACGGGCTAGACCATTTCTGATCTAACCCGTTGATTATATGGCGCGCCCGGCAGGATTCGAACCCACGACCCCTTGGTTCGTAGCCAAGTACTCTATCCAACTGAGCTACGGGCGCATCCGAAGGATTATAGCATTATTTGTTCAGACAGTGACAACAGGGACGCCGAGGGATTCGATTTTTTCTGCCAACGCCGCCAACCAGGTTTCCGGAACTGGGCTCAGACGCGTTCCGCCAGGTTGTAGGGAAAGACGCGCCAAAGTGTACAGCAGGATGCCCTTGATGGGAATCTCCGCATCTTTTATGTGACGAATGAAGTCCAGATATCTCTGTACTTCCTCCATTGAAGGCATCGCACCATCTCTTGCCGTCATGCAGGTCTGAATCCAGGTGGGGCAATGCGGTGCGATGGTTGCCAGTCGATGTTGTATCAGTTGGAGGGACAGATGAATTTGATTGACCTGCCAGATATCTTCAGATGAACCACGGTCGATCTTGAACCAGAGTTCTCCGCCCTGTTTCGTGGAATTCTCCAGGGCATGGAGTACCGCAGGTTCCTGCACATGACTGCCGTTCGTGATGGTGATGATTTTGACCGAACGTAACAGTGGGCGTTGTTCCAGGGCTCGCAGGGCAATATCCATGGCCGCGGAAAACTGATCCGAACTGG
>NZ_DAHVHV010000048.1:0-15605 GCF_027317285.1 Ferrovum sp.
ACGCAATCCACGTAAAACTTGGATTCCCCGTTGCTGCCGGTCTTGGATAGGCCGTGAATGTCTGTTTCAAAGCCAGGAAAGCGTTGATTGAAAGAACGGGCAAATTGCAGGTAACGTACGATGGTGGCATTGAAGCATTCTCCGGGAATCAGGAGCGGAATGCCGGGGGGGTAGGGGGTGAGAAGCACTGAAGTGATTCGCCCTTCCAGGTCATCGATCTCCACGCGTTCGGTTTCGCGGTGGGCCATGCGCGCAAAGGCATCGGCAGGCTTCATGGCGGGAACCATGTCGGACAGGTACATTTCCGTGGTCAGGCGCGCCACGTCGTTGGCCCGGTAAACTTCGTGAATCTGGTCAGACAGTTGGCGCAGCCCCCAGTTTTCGTAACGGGGATACTTGGCGACAAATTCTGGCAAGATGCGCCATAGGGGCTGGTTCTTGTCGTAATCGTCCTTGAATTGCTGCAATTCCGTAACCAGCGTGTTCCAGCGTCCCTTGGTGATACCAATGGTGAACATGATGAAGAAGGAGTAGAGCCCGGTTTTTTCGACGACGACTCCATGCTCGGCCAGATATTTGGTGACCACGGCGGCGGGAATTCCCATGTCGTGGAAGTCGCCATCCACATCGAGTCCGGGCGTGATGACCGTGGCCTTGATGGGATCCAGCATGTTGAAGCCGGGGGCCAGATTTCCAAAGCCATGCCAACGTTCACCGGGTTTGAGCATCCAGTCGCTGCGGTCCCCACCGCCTTCTTCTGCCAGATAGTCGGGACCCCATACCTTGAACCACCAGTCGGTTCCCCATTCCTCATCCACCTTGCGCATGGCGCGGCGGAAGTCGAGGGCTTCACTGATGGATTCTTCGAGCAATGCCGTTCCCCCGGGAGACTCCATCATGGCGGCTGCGACATCGCAGGAGGCAATGATGGCGTATTGCGGACTGGTGGACGTGTGCATGAGGTAGGCTTCATTGAAACAGTCCCGGTCCAACTTGCGCATTTGACTGTCCTGTACCAGGATCTGGGAGGCTTGGCTGAGACCGGCCAGCAATTTGTGGGTCGACTGGGTCGACATGACCATGGATTCATGACAGATGGGGCGATCTCGGCCGATGGCATGCATGTCCTTGTAGAAATCGCTGAAGGAGGCGTGCGGTAGCCAGGCCTCATCGAAATGCAGGGTGTCGATGAAACCATCCAGCAAATTCTTGATGGTTTCGACATTGTAGAGGATGCCATCATAGGTGCTTTGGGTCAGCGTCAATACGCGCGGCTGAACCGGACTATTCTGGGCGAAAGGATTGGCCGCGATCTTGCGTTGGATGTTTTCGGGTTTGAATTCCTCCAGGGGGATGGGGCCGATGATGCCGTAGTGATTGCGCGTAGGCATGAGAAATACGGGGATGGCCCCCGTCATGATGATGGCGTGGAGGATGGATTTGTGACAGTTTCGGTCTACGACCACGATATCGCCTGCCGCCACGGTGGAGTGCCATACGATCTTGTTGGAGGTGGAGGTGCCGTTGGTCACGAAAAACAGATGATCGGCATTGAAAATGCGTGCGGCATTGCGCTCTGAGGCCGCCACAGGGCCCGTATGGTCAAGCAGTTGCCCCAGTTCGTCCACCGCGTTGCAGACGTCGGCGCGGAGCATGTTTTCTCCAAAGAACTGGTGGAACATCTGTCCCACAGGGCTTTTCAGGAAAGCCACCCCGCCTGAATGTCCGGGACAGTGCCAGGAGTAGGAACCATCCGAGGCGTAGTGGGTGAGGGCGCGGAAAAAAGGTGGGGCGAGGGAATCCAGATAGACCCGTGCTTCCCGTGCGATATGGCGCGCCACAAATTCCGGGGTATCCTCGAAAAGGTGAATGAATCCGTGCAGTTCCTTCAACACGTCGTTGGGAATATGGCGGGAGGTACGTGTTTCGCCATAGAGAAATATGGGGATGTGGGCATTGCGCCAGCGAATTTCCTGGACGAAGGCACGCAGGTGACGCAATGCCGATTCCATTTCGCTGGGAGAACCCCCGCCAAACTCTTCGTCATCGATGGACAGTATGAACGTGGACGCACGACTTTGTTGCTGTGCGAAAGAGGCCATGTCCCCAAAACTGGTCACGCCCAACACTTCAAACCCTTCTTTTTGAATGGCATCTGCCAACGCTCGCACCCCAAGACCGCTGGTGTTTTCCGAACGAAAATCTTCATCGATGATGACCACGGGAAAACGAAACTTCATGGGGCCTCCGGAACAAGGGGTGGCTAGGGTAAAGGGTAGCGATTATAGCCCTTTTACTCCACGCTGTCGCAATGGGTTTGACATGAATGCCGACGAGGTTTCGAACTTCGTCACTCAAGATCTGGATCGATGCGCCAAAAACTTATCCAGTTGGTTGGCAAACGTTTTTCGGTCTGCGTGGGACAGGGGTGGGGGGCCACCCGTGGGTACACCACTGCCGCGTAATTGATCCATGAAATTCCGCAGGGTCAACAGAGCCTGGATTGTATCGAGGGTGTAAACCTCGCCGCGTGGATTGAGTGCGTGACCTCTTTTTGAGAGTACCTCGGCGGCCAGAGGAATATCGGCTGTGATGACCAGATCCCCAGGGTGCAGGGACCGGACGATTTCATTATCGGCCATGTCAAAACCGCGGGGCACCTGTCGCGCCAAAATATAAGGTGAGGTAGGGGTGCTCAACAAGGTGTTGGCCACGAAGGTCGTCAGGATCTTCACGCGGTCTGCAGCACGGAATAAAATATCCTTGATCACGACAGGGCACGCGTCTGCATCGACCCAAATGTTCATCTCAAGAAAAACTCTTCAAGGGAATTACAGCGACAGGAATGCTCTCAGAGGAATTTGAAAACAAAATTCCGCCATCCTGAATCAGACAATTGAGATCCATGGTGCGTTCAACCAGTTGAGCCAGTGCCTGACTGTCGGACAAAGGAAGATTGAAGACGGAGAGGTTGGAAAGTCGCCGGAGACGACTGCTCATTCCTGCCCACCAGAGCGGAACAGCACTGCCGCCATAGGCATAAATGATCACTCGTCGGGCCCGACCGCATGCCTTAAGCACGCGCTTTTCATCGGGTAGACCCACGTCGATCCACTCGTCGATGGCTCCCGTCAGGTCCTTTTTCCAGAGGTCTGGTTCCTCCTGATCGGCGGATCCGCCACGCGCAAATGTCAAGTATTCATGGGCATGGAGCGCAAACGCCAGCAGGCGCACCATCATACGTTCGTCGGTTTCAGAGGGGTGACGAGCAATCGTCAAGGTATGGGAAGCATAATATGACCGATCCATATCGGATATTTGCAAATTGACCTTGAAGATAGTGGACTTGAGCGCCATGAATCGATGAATTCCGCTGAACGTAATGATAAGGAAGAGAAGATGTTTGGTGGCCTGTCGGCCAAGCTGGGGCAAGCAGAAGGTTCAACTTCAGGAGTGACCTGAAACATTCCTCACACCCTACGGCCCTGCATCAATCTGTTGAGGATGCCTGGTTTCGAAAAGTACGGATGGATTCTTAAAGTTTAACTTCTGATTGTAGCACAAATAGACCATGATCTATGCCGCTCCTGCAGGGTCTGGCAGGAGACAATCAATGGACGGATGGGTTGCCGGAAGTCGGGTCTGCCTGCAATTCATGCGACATGATTTTTTCTGCCTTCCCGAGGAAAGGAAAGATCGCTTCTTTACGAAATCTTTATATCGCTGCTTCGAGGCTTTACCCCATTTTGATCTACTGGTTCCTAGAATGGGTACGACTGGAACTCACTGGGAGAATTTCTATGGATCTGTTCTATCTTGCGCTCACTGTGGCGGTCTTTGGTTTGTCGGTATTGCTGGTTTACGGTTGCGAAAAATTACGGAGGTCGACATGACTTGGGTCTATTTTGTTGCAGGGGGTGTGGTGGTTGGTTTACTCATCTATCTGGTCATTGCCCTACTTAAACCGGAGTTATTCTGATGACAATCAACGGACTATTTCAAATCGTCCTGCTGCTGGGCGTGCTGTTTTTGCTGGTGAAACCCTTGGGAGGGTATATGGCCCGAATCTACGAGGGGAATCTGCCCTCGTTTATGCGCTGGCTTTCACCCCTGGAAAATTTCTTTTATCGTATGTGTGGGGTGAATCCCAGCCAGGAAATGCGCTGGACCAGTTATGCCCTGGGGGTTCTGTGGTTCAGTTTGCTGGGGGTGATGACCGTGTATGCCCTGCAGCGGTTGCAAGGGATTCTGCCCTTGAATCCCCAGGGTTTGGGTGCCGTGAGCCCGGATTCATCCTTCAATACCGCCATCAGTTTTGTGTCCAATACCAACTGGCAGGGATATGCAGGAGAATCCACGCTGAGTTATCTCACGCAGATGTTTGCTTTGGCTGTGCAGAACTTTTTCTCGGCAGCTACCGGGATGGCGGTGGTGATTGCCTTGATCCGGGGATTTGCCCGACATTCGGTGGAGACCATTGGCAACTTTTGGGTGGACATGACGCGCAGCACCCTGTATGTCCTGTTGCCTCTGTCCTTGGTGCTGGCCTTGGTTCTGGTAAGTCAGGGAGTGGTGCAAAACTTTTCTCCCTATCCGGTGGTTCAGACCGTGGAGACCACTACCTATGACAACCCCTCGCTGGATGCCTCCGGAAATCCCCTCAAAGATGCTGCTGGTAACCCGGTGACGGTGAAAACCACCACTCAGGAGCAAACGCTTCCGCTGGGGCCTGTAGCCTCCCAAGAAGCCATCAAAGAACTGGGAACCAACGGGGGAGGTTTCTTCAATGCCAACTCGGCGCATCCCTATGAAAATCCTACGCCCCTGACCAACTTTCTAGAAATGTTGGCAATTCTCTTGATTCCTGCGGCGCTGTGTTACACCTTCGGAGCCATGGTGGGGGATATCCGTCAGGGTTGGACGCTTCTGGCTACCATGACTCTGATATTTACGATCATGCTGGCTGTGGCGGAATACGGCGAAACCTCTGGCAACCCTGCCTTTGCCTCCCTGGGGGTCAACCAACAGGCTTCCGCCGCGCAGTCCGGAGGGAACATGGAAGGGAAGGAAACGCGCTTCGGCATCGTCAATTCGGCCCTCTTTGCCACGGTGACCACCTCGACTTCCTGTGGTGCCGTGAATGCCATGCATGATTCCTTTACGCCGCTGGGGGGGTTGGTGCCGCTGGCCAACATCCAGTTGGGTGAAGTGGTTTTTGGGGGAGTGGGTTCCGGTCTCTATGGCATGCTTATTTACGCCGTGATTGCGGTGTTCATTGCGGGCTTGATGATCGGAAGAACGCCTGAATATCTGGGCAAGAAGATCGAGGCCTTCGATATCAAAATGGCATCGCTCACCATTCTGATTCCACCACTGCTGATTCTGGTTGGGACAGCGCTGGCCGTGATGATGGAGGCTGGAAAGAGCGGAGTGGCAAACCCTGGTGCCCATGGATTCTCTGAAATTCTCTATGCATTTTCTTCAGCCGCAGGGAATAACGGGAGTGCCTTTGCCGGACTGTCTGCCAACACGCCCTTCTACAACCTTGCCCTGGGGGTGGTCATGTTCTTCGGACGCTTCTGGCTGATCCTGCCCGTACTGGCTCTGGCCGGTTCGCTGGCCAGCAAGAAACGGATCCCCGTGGGTGCTGGCACCCTTCCTACCCACACCCCGCTCTTCGTTCTGTTATTGATAGGCACGGTGCTTCTGGTGGGGGCACTGACCTTCGTCCCGGCGTTGGGTTTGGGTCCTGTCGTGGAACATTTGACCATGGTTGGGGCACATTAGGAGAATCAAGATGAACGACCAAACGAAATCCTTTTCCTTTTTTGATCGAAAGTTGCTGCGTGTGGCTTGTGTGGATTCGTTCCGCAAACTGTCTCCCGTGCAACAAATGAAGAACCCGGTGATGTTCGTAGTCTGGGTAGGCAGCATACTGACTACGATCTTGTACCTTCAGGCATTGAATGGGAAGGGTGAAGCACCCGCCGGGTTCATTTTGGCCGTGACCCTTTGGCTATGGTTCACCGTGCTCTTCGCCAATTTTGCCGAAGCCGTTGCCGAAGGACGCAGCAAGGCACAGGCAGCGTCTCTGCGTCAGGCTCGACGCGACATTCTGTCCAAAAAACTGACGGAGCCCAAGCAGGGTTCTCCGTGGTTCCCGGTGGCGAGCAGTGATTTGCGCCGGGGGGACGTGGTCCTGGTGGAAGCCGGAGATATGGTCCCCGCCGATGGCGAGGTCGTCGAAGGCGTGGCATCGGTGAATGAAAGCGCCATTACGGGGGAATCGGCGCCCGTGATCCGGGAGTCTGGGGGGGATTTCAATGCGGTGACCGGCGGGACGACGGTGCTGTCGGACTGGTTGATCGTGCAGGTGACTTCCAATCCTGGTGAAAGTTTTCTGGATCGCATGATTGCCATGGTGGAGGGGGCCAAGCGCCAGAAGACCCCTAATGAAATTGCGCTTACCATCCTGTTGGTGGCCATGACTCTCATATTTTTGTTGGCCACGGTCACCTTGTTACCTTTTTCGATGTACAGTGTTGAAGTGGCCAAGTTGGGGCAACCCGTTACCATTACTGTTCTGGTGGCTTTATTGGTGTGCCTGATTCCTACCACCATTGGCGGGTTATTGTCGGCCATTGGGGTGGCGGGCATGGGGCGCATGATGCAGAAGAATGTCATTGCAACCTCAGGTCGGGCGGTGGAGGCAGCAGGGGATGTGGATGTTCTGCTTCTGGATAAGACCGGGACGATTACCTTGGGAAACCGTCAGGCCTCGACATTCATTCCGGCTCAAGGGGTGAAGGAAAGCGAACTGGCTGATGTTGCCCAACTGGCTTCCCTGGCGGACGAGACCCCGGAGGGCCGTTCCATTGTGGTCCTGGCAAAGCAGAAGTTTGGTCTGCGGGAGCGGGATATCCATGCGTTGGGGGCCACCTTCGTTCCCTTTTCGGCACAAACCCGCATGAGTGGCGTGAACCTGGGGACACGTCAGGTGCGCAAGGGTGCGGCGGATGCCGTGAAGAAATATCTGGATGCACTCGGGTCCTCCTATCCCGAGGCAGTCTCTCGCCAGGTGGATGAAGTGGCACGGCGGGGCAGTACCCCTTTGGTGGTGGTGGATGGGGTGCGCGTGATGGGTGTAGTGGAACTCAAGGACATTGTCAAGGGCGGCATCAAGGAGCGTTTTGCCGAATTACGTCGCATGGGCATCAAGACAGTAATGATTACTGGAGATAACCGTTTGACGGCAGCAGCCATCGCGGCAGAGGCGGGGGTGGATGACTTTCTGGCAGAAGCCACTCCGGAAGCCAAATTGGCTTTGATTCGTCAGTATCAGGCCGAGGGTAGATTGGTGGCCATGACCGGAGACGGTACCAACGATGCGCCGGCTCTGGCTCAGTCTGATGTGGCAGTGGCCATGAACACAGGCACGCAGGCTGCCAAGGAAGCCGGTAACATGGTGGATCTGGATTCTAACCCCACCAAACTGATCGAGATTGTGGAAACCGGCAAACAGATGCTCATGACCCGCGGAGCACTGACAACCTTCTCCATTGCTAATGATGTGGCCAAGTATTTTGCCATCATTCCAGCTGCCTTCGTGACTACCTATCCGGCCTTGGGTGCTCTCAATGTAATGGGACTGACCACGCCAGCCAGTGCCATCCTGTCTGCCGTGATCTTCAATGCCCTGGTGATCGTGGCGCTTATTCCTCTGGCACTGAAAGGGGTGAAGTATCGGGCGGTGGGTGCAGCGACACTATTAAGAAATAACCTGCTGATTTATGGCGCAGGGGGGATCATCGTGCCGTTTATCGGCATCAAGATGATTGATATGGTCTTGGCGGCCCTGGGTTGGGTCTAAGGAGAAGTTAATCATGTGGAAAGAATTGCGTCCTGCTATTGTCAGTTTTGTGGTTTTGAGTGTGGTCACCGGGCTTCTTTATCCCTGGGTAGTTACAGGGTTGGCTCAGGCCCTGTTTCCAAGCCAAGCTAACGGGAGTTTGATAATCAAAAAAGGTCGCCCCGTGGGTTCTGAGTGGATTGGTCAATCCTTCGCCGATCCTGGCCATTTCTGGGGCAGACCCTCGGCTACCGGTCCCATGCCTTATAATGGATTGGCTTCCGGCGGTTCCAATCTGGGGCCGACCAACCCGGCTCTGATGGATGCCGTCAAGGCAAGGGTCCAGGCCCTCAGGGCAGTTGATCCCGAGAATACCCGGCCAGTTCCCGTGGATTTGGTGACGGCTTCTGCCAGCGGGCTGGATCCTCAGATCAGTCCGGCTGCCGCAGACTATCAGATTGCGCGGGTGGCGCGGGTGCGGGGTTTGAAGACCGATCAGGTGCAGGCCTTGGTGACCCGGTTTGTCGAGGGGCGCCAGTTCGGGGTACTGGGTGAAGCGCGGGTCAATGTATTGAAACTCAATCTGGCGCTGGATGAACTGACGCACGCGCCGTGACTGTCCTGGAGAATCCTGCCACATGACCGAAATACAACGTCCCGATCCCGATGCCCTGCTGGGGCACATCCAGGCTGAGGAGAATCGGGCCAAGCGGGGCAAGTTGAAGGTATTTTTCGGCGCCTGCGCCGGGGTGGGCAAGACCTATGCCATGTTATCGGCAGCCCACCAACAGCGTGCCCAGGGCGTGGATGTGGTAGTGGGTGTCGTGGAGACTCATGGCCGGGCGGATACCATGGTTCTGCTGAAGGATCTGGAAACATTGCCCCTCAAGGAAATCGAATACCGTCACCACCTGCTCAGGGAATTCGATCTGGAGGGGGCTCTGGCCCGCAATCCCACCCTGATCCTGATGGATGAACTGGCGCATACCAATGCCCAGGGCTGCCTTCATTCCAAACGTTGGCAGGATGTGGAAGAGTTGCTGGAGGCAGGCATCCATGTCTTTACCACGGTGAACGTGCAGCATCTGGAGAGTTTGAACGACGTGGTGGGGGGGATCACCGGGGTCCGGGTTTGGGAAACGGTGCCTGATCATGTTTTCGATGAAGCCGACGAAGTCATGCTGGTGGATTTGCCTCCCGAGGAACTGCTCCAGCGCCTCAAGGAAGGAAAGATCTATCTGCCCCATCAGGCAGAGCGTGCCATTCGCAACTTCTTTCGCAAGGGGAACCTCATTGCCCTGCGCGAACTGTCTCTACGGCGCACGGCCGACCGTGTGGACGGTGAAATGCGCGCCTATCGGCGTACCAAGGCGGTGCAGTCGATCTGGCAGACGCGCGAATCCTTGCTGGTATGTGTGGGACCAGGGCAGGGCAGCGAGCGGGTGATTCGCAGTGCAGCCCGCCTGGCTGCTCAAATGGAGGTGGCGTGGCATGCCATTTATGTAGAAACTCCCCGGCTCCAGCGTTTGCCCAAAAGAACCCGGGAACAGATTCTCCGGACTCTGAAATTGGCCAAGGATCTGGGGGCAGAAACCGCCACCCTGCCTGCAGAAGATGCGGCGGTAGTGACCGTGGCTTATGCTCGGGAACATAATCTGACCAAAGTAGTGCTGGGGCGGGACCTCGAACGTCACTTCTGGCGTCGTTCCTTTGCCGAGCGGATCAGCCGGCTGGCCACCGATCTGGACATTGTCCAGGTCGCTCGTAACCAGCGCGATCCTGGTGAACCCGATGCAAAAATCCTGGCACTGTTCTTTACCCAGGAGCATTCGCGCTGGCCTTCCTATGCCAAAAGCGTGGCCCTGTGCGTACTTGTCACGCTCCTGGCGACGCCCCTGCGTCATTGGCTGGAACTGACCAACATTGTCATGATCTTCCTGCTGGTGGTCATGGGCGTGGCGCTGCGCCTGGGAAGAGGCCCCGCGGTGCTGGCCGCTTTTCTCAGCGTGGCTTTTTTTGATTTCTTTTTTGTTCCGCCCCGCTTTTCCTTCGCAGTGAGTGATGTGCAATACCTGCTCACTTTCATGGTCATGCTGAGTGTTGCCCTGGTGATTGCCCAATTGATGGCCAATCTGCGTTATCAGGCCCGAGTGGCCATGAATCGGGAACGACGGGCCCGGGCGCTGTACGAGGCAGCCCGGGATTTGTCGGCTACCCTGATGCCCGGGCAAATTGCCGAGATTTGCGCTCGCTTTGCGGACAATGTCCTGGGGGCCAAAACCGGATTACTCCTGATGGACAATGAAAATCATCTGCAGGAGCCGGTGCCGGTCGAGGGAGCCTTGACGACAGTGGATACGGGTATCGCGCAATGGTCCTTCGATCATGGGGAACCCGCCGGTCTGGGGACAGATACCCTGGCGGCATCCCCGGTGTTTTATCTCCCGCTCAAGGCACCCATGCGCACGCGCGGGGTGCTGGCCATCGAGCCTCGCCAGAGTCACTGGTTACAGGCGCCAGAACAACGGCGCCTGCTGGATACCTTTGCCTCGTTGGCCGCCATCGCCATCGAGCGGATCCATTACGTGGATGTGGCCCAGGAAGCTTTGGTGAAGATGGAGTCGGAACGCTTGCGCAACTCGGTCCTGTCTGTCCTGTCCCATGATTTGCGCACGCCTCTGACAGCGTTGGTGGGGTTGTCCGATACCTTGGGTCTGGAATCTCTGTCCGGGCCCCAGCAGGAGGCTGTCCGGGCGATTCATGACGAAGCCGTGCGCATGGGCGCCCTGGTGAACAATCTGCTGGACATGGCCCGTCTGCAATCCGGTGAAGTGAAATTGAAACGGGAGTGGCAGTTGGTGGAAGAAGTGATCGGCAGTGCGCTCAAGGCGTCGACGGGGGCCCTGGCCGGACGGGAAGTGCGGGTGGAATTGCCGGAAGACTTGCCCTTCGTCGAATTCGATGCCGTCCTCATCGAACGTGTATTATGCAATCTGCTGGAGAACGCCGGAAAATACACGGAGCCCCAGGCACATATCGTGATTCGGGCCCGGTGTACGGACCGGACCCTGGACATTTCGGTTTGTGACGATGGGCAGGGCTTTCCCATTGGAACGGAGGATACCTTGTTCGATAAGTTTACTCGAGGTCGTGCGGAATCTGCGGTGTCGGGCGTGGGACTTGGTCTCGCCATCTGTCGGGCGATCATTGCCGCGCATCAGGGACGGATTTGGGCAGAACACGAAGTCCCTCGGGGTGCGCGTTTCACCTTCTCGCTTCCCCTGGGCACGCCGCCGGACCTTTCCGTACCGCCGGAGGTTGAGGGATGACCGAAACCGTGGTGATCCTGGTGGAAGATGAGCGGCAGATCCGTCGTTTCGTGCGCTCTGCCCTGGAATCCGAGGGCTGCCAGGTCATCGAGGCGGTGACCGGTGAGCGCGGCCTGATCGAAGCCGGGACCCGCAAACCTGATCTGGTGATTCTGGATCTGGGACTGCCCGACCGGGAAGGGGTGGAGGTGCTGCGGGATTTGCGCAATTGGTCGCAGGTTCCGGTCATCATCCTCTCTGCACGGTCGAACGAAGAGGATAAGATCGCTGCGCTGGATGCAGGGGCTGACGATTACCTGACCAAACCCTTCGGCGTCGGCGAGTTGCTGGCAAGGGTGCGCGCGCAACTTCGGCGCCACAGCCTGTCAGGGGAGACGGGGCAATCCGAGATCGGATTTGGACGGATTCGGGTGGATCGGGTCAAACGCCTGGTCACGACCCAGGAAGGGGAGAGTATCCATCTGACCTCCATTGAATACCGTTTGCTGGCCTATCTGCTGGCCCACCCAGGAAAGGTGCTGACCCATCGCGAGTTACTGCGCGAAGTCTGGGGCCCTACCCATGTGGAAAGCGCCCATTACCTGCGGGTCTACATGGGCAACTTGCGCAAGAAACTGGAGCGGGATCCGGCCCGGCCCGACTTTCTGTTGACGGAGAGCGGGCTGGGTTACCGCTTCAAACCCTGACCCTGCCGCTCAGAATGGAATGGCTTGACAGCCATTTTCATCACACCTCAGATATCCCCCCTTGCGGCTGTTCCAGTCAGTGAGGACCCAACGTTCGCAGGTATTGTCGTCGAGCCGGTAAGTATGGCGGGCAGGACGGTGTGTATGGCCATGGATCAGACGCGGGTAATCGTTCTTGCGCAATAACTCGATCACGGCCTGGAGGGTCACGTCCATGATGGCCATGGTCTTTTTCTTTTTGGCCTGGGTACTCATGGTGGTGGCTTCCTGAGCGATCTTGTACCGTTCTTCGAGGGGCAGGGTCATGACCTTGCGTTGCCAGGTCACCGAACGGACCTGCTTGCGCCATGCCTGATAGGCCTCATCTTCCGTGCACAACTGGTCGCCGTGGGTGAGCAAGGTGCGAACCCCATCCTCCAGAATAAGGATGGTGGGGTCTGCCAGATGGGTGGCACCACAGGCCTTGGCAAACTTGTTGCCGAGCAGGAAGTCACGGTTACCGTGCAGATAGAACAGTTGGGTCCCCTGTTGGGTCAATGCCGCGAGGGCATTCACCACCTTCTGGTTGAAGGGCGAAGGAATATCGTCATCGCCCACCCAGGTTTCGAACAGGTCGCCCAGAATATACAGGGCCGTGGCTTCACGTGCCGGCCCTTCCAGAAAGTTCTGAAACTTCTGGAAGAGTTTGGGCGAAGACGGCGAGAGATGCAGGTCTGCGATGAAAAGGGAATGGGACACGGTGGCTTACATGACCTCCGCACGTTCGATGAGGACGTCTTCCTGAGGCACATCACCATGTCCCAGACGGTTGCCGGTGGGCACCCCCTTGATGCGATCCACGATGTCCTGTCCCTCGGTAACCCGGGCAAAGACGCAGTAACCGAACCCGTTGCGATTGGATGCGGTGTAGTCGAGAAAATGGTTGTCCTTGACGTTGATGAAGAACTGGGCGGTGGCCGAATGCGGGTCAGAGGTGCGGGCCATGGCCACCGTGTAACAGAGGTTGGAAAGACCGTTGGCTGCTTCATTTTCGATGGGGGCGCGGGTTTCCTTCTGTTTCATGCCCGGCGCAAATCCCCCTCCCTGGATCATGAAGCCATCGATGACCCGATGGAAGAGGGTGTTGTCATAAAAGCCATCGCGCACATAAGACAGGAAGTTGTCGGTGGTCTTGGGGGCTTTTTCAGCATCGAGGGTGAGAACGATATCACCGAAATTGGTTTTGAGGCGGACCATAGAGAACTCCATCAGTTAAGTTTGTCGGCCTTGAGTTTCAAGGGACGATTGGTCGGATTCAGTTTCAGGGCCTGGGCGTAGGAACGACGCGCCAGGGCAAGGTAGACATCGCCCAGGTTTTCAAAGGCGATGGCATAGTTGGGTTGGGAAGCCACGCCTTTTTCCAGGATGGCACGTGCATCATCGAGCTGTCCCTGAGCGGCGTAGAGGGCGCCCAGATTGTTATAGGGTGCGCCCATTTCGGGGAAACGTTCGGTCAGGTTCTTGAGGATGACGATGGCCTCATCCTTGCGTTTCAACTGGGTCAAGGCCACCGCCTTGAGAAACAGGACATCGCCGTCATCGGGTTGTTCTTCGAGAGAGCGGTTGGCCAACGTCAGGGCTTGTTGCGGATGATGGTCATGCAACAGGGATTGCAACACCAAAGGGACATGGGGCGGCAGGGGGGCTTCTGACGGCGGAGCGGAGGATGTGCTAGGATGCGCATCGTTGCCGGTTTGCAGCACGGGGGCGGGCGTACTCGTTCCGGTATTTTCTGCGCCTGTCGCGCACACCCCTTGCTCGCACCACAGGGCGATGGAAAGGGAAAGGACCAGAAACCGGAGCGTCATGGGTTGAAATAGAAGGTGAACTGTGTAACCCCAAATTCTATCAATTCAACGCGTTGCTGACTAGACCTTTTGTCAGGATCTATCGATTTTTTTGAGTTGGCGGTTATATTCATGCTGAATCTGTTCAATACGCTTACCCGTCGGACCGAGCCTTTTGTCCCCATCGAGCCTGGTCAGGTTCGCCTGTATGTTTGTGGCATGACGGTATATGACCGCTGTCACCTGGGCCATGGACGCATGCTCGTCAACTTTGACGTGCTCTATCGCTGGTTGCGGGCATCTGGTTATGCGGTCACCTATGTGCGCAACATTACCGACATCGATGACAAGATCATCGGGCGGGCGGCACAAAACGGGGAATCCATTCAGTCCTTGACCGAGCGCATGATCCTGGCCATGCACGAAGATCTGGCCCGCCTGCAGGTGCTGCCGCCGACCCATGAACCCCGCGCGACCGAACATGTTCCTGGCATGATCCGGTTGATCGAAACCCTGATTCAGAAAGGATTGGCTTACCCGGGACAGAATGGGGACGTCTACTATTCGGTGCGGGACTTTCCCGACTACGGCAAGTTATCCGGCAAGTCCCTCGAGGATCTGCGGGCAGGCGAGCGCGTGGCGAGGGATGAGTTCAAGCGCGATCCCCTTGATTTCGTTCTGTGGAAGAGTGCAAAGCCCGGTGAGCCTCGGTGGCCTTCTCCCTGGGGGGAAGGACGACCGGGATGGCACATCGAATGCTCGGTGATGAGCGAGTGCTTTTTGGGTGCCCATTTCGACATTCACGGAGGCGGTCACGATCTGCAATTCCCGCACCATGAAAACGAAATCGCTCAAAGCGAGGGAGCCCATGGACACGCCTTCGTCAATGTGTGGATGCACAACGGCTTTTTGCGGGTGAATGACGAAAAGATGTCCAAATCCCTGGGTAATTTCTTTACCCTGGCCGATATCTTTGAAAAATTCCACCCGGAAGTGGTGCGCTTCTTTCTTCTGCGCGGGCATTACCGCAGCCCGCTCAATTATACCGATGGCCATCTGGAGGATGCCCGGCAGGGGTTGAATACCCTCTATACGGTGTTGCGTGAGTACCCCACGATTCCGGGCAAGGCCCCGGACTGGAATGGGGTGGCTGAAGGAGCCTTTCGGCACGCGCTGGACGATGACCTGAACACGCCGGAAGCCGTGGCCGTCCTCTTTGGTTTGGCCCATGATGCCCATCGGGGCGAGGTGGGGGCAGCCCAACGCCTGCATGCTCTGGCAGAGGTACTGGGGTTGTTGAGTAGCGACCCGGTCGAGTGGTTCCAGAAGGGGGCCGGTTTGACCATCGTTCCGTCAGGGGATGAAGACCAGGCGCGTATCGAGGCATTGGTGGCGCAACGGCAGGCGGCGCGGGCGCGGAAGGATTTTGCAACCGCCGACCAGATTCGTCAGGCTCTTCTGGCAGAAGGGATCGTTCTCGAGGATAAGGGAGAAGTCACCCAGTGGCGGCGATCCTGACCGGTTCAGCCCCCGTCCTGATTGGGGGCTGAACAACTGCGTCGGGTTCAGGTCTGGAAGAAGTCGCGCACCTTGTCCATGAAACTCTTGGTGCGGGGACTGTGGGTATCGTTGCCGCGGGTTCCTTGCTCCAGTTGGCGCAGCAACTCCTTTTGGGCCTCGGTCAGTTTGACCGGGGTTTCCACGACCACGTGGCACATCAGGTCGCCCTGGCCCCCTCCACGCAGCGCTTTGATCCCCTTGGCACGCAGGCGAAAAATCTGACCGGTCTGGGTTTCGGCGGGGATTTTCAGTTTGGCCTGACCTTCCAGAGTGGGAATCTCGATTTCTCCCCCCAGAGCGGCGACGGCGAAACTGATGGGCATTTCGCAATGCAGATCCGTACCCTCGCGCTGGA
>NZ_DAHVHV010000048.1:15615-15850 GCF_027317285.1 Ferrovum sp.
CACTACGAACAAATCCCCCGCCGGGCCCCCGGCCTGCCCGGGTTCGCCTTCTCCTGCCAGACGAACGCGGTCACCATGATCGATGCCGGCGGGAATCTTGACGGACAGTGTTTTATGTTTTCGGATTCGTCCGGCTCCATGACAGTCGGGGCAGGGAGAGGTGATGGTTTTGCCGCTCCCATGACAGACCGGACAGGTTTGCTGGATGGAGAAAAATCCCTGTTGCATACGTACC
>NZ_DAHVHV010000049.1:0-15750 GCF_027317285.1 Ferrovum sp.
CGGAATTTCCGGGTGCAGGCGTATAGGACATCGCTACACCGGGGTCAGGTTGTCGAGAATAAGCGCATTGTCATTGGGCGTATCGAAAGCGACGGCATAGACCTGGGTGCGCCCCATCCCGGAAATCGAATAGGCCCCGGTGGCCGGGTCGGAAACCGCCTCTCCCAACAGCCAGCCCGAGGATTCGTCATAGAGCCGGATGATTTTGGCAGCAGCGACTCCGTTGTTCTGAACGGCGCCAGAGATGTGACCACTGCCTCCCAACTGGCCATTTCCGAAGGGTGCATATTGACTGGGGCCGTTGGCGCCTGCACTCATCGCGTCGCTGACGAACTGCCCCAGGTTGACGGTCGAGCCCACGGTGGTGAGATCCACGCTCACAAATCCGGCAGGAGGCGCATAGGCAAAGGGTCCCGTAAAATTGGCCACCACGGTGGGGTCAGAGGAAACCACCTGCGCGCCGAAGGCGGGGTACAGACTGCTGAAGGCTGACATCCCCGACAGACTGATGCCACCCACCCCGGTTGCCGGATTGTTGGCGGCACTGTTGTTCCAGTTGCCGCCGTTCACATTGAACCAGATGAGCCGGTTCTCAAGATCCACGGCGATCTGCACCACGTTGCCTTGCACATAGGGCTGCACGGTGGCGATGACCGAATTGTTGAGCAGAACACTGCCATTTTGCTCGAAACCGATGCCGTTGCTGTCCGCTCCGAGCAGGGTGGTCCCTGTGATATTGAATCCGCCGGTGCAAATCCCAAGGGAGACGGAGGAGGGGAGTTGGCTGACCGTGACTTCCCAATAGGAGAGCGCGCTGGTCAACTGTCGGTTGGCCCGGATGTTGCCGGTGCCTGCATAGGTGAAGGCCATCAGGCCCCCGCCGAGGATCAGACTTCCGTCCGAGAACCCCACCGCGCCGCGATTGTTGGCATCCCACAGCGTCTTGCCGATACTGGGGGCCCCGGCAGGCGTCCAGAGTTGGACGTTCAGCATCACCGCCCCCTGGGAATCCATGCTCCCGTTGAAGGGGATGGATTGGACCCCGGCAGTAGTGTTGGGGATCTCGAAGATGGCGCCGTCGTGATAATTGCCGGTGTTCTGCCAGGTGGCGGGGGAGAGCAGGGTCCAGCCGGTGGGGACGGTGGAAACACCCACCCCGTTATCCCAGGCCAGCGCCAGCAGATTCAGGCCATTGGGATCCGCGTTGGCGGTCAGGGGGAAGGTGGTGACGGTGGTACCCGTCCCGACGCAGGCATTGGCCAGCACATTGAGATTGGAAGCGGCTCCGCCGATCTCGAATACGGCGATGTTTCCCCAATCACTCATGCCGGTAACCGTGAAGGTCGCACTCATTCCCGCTGTGACGGGGCCAACCCAGCATTGGGTGCCCTGGTAACTGTTGAAATTCCCCTGGTCGATTTCAGCCAGCGCCAGTGCGGGCGATACACTCAGCCCGGCATTGCGCCCGACATAGATGATAAGGATGTCATTGCCCAGGGTGGGGGCAGCAGCAAGCGTGATAGTGGTGGGACTGCCATTGTTGCGCGCAAAGGCGCTCTGAACCAGCGTGAGCGCCATGGCTTAACTCCAGGTGGAGGAGGATTCCACCATCACCTGCCCGGCCCACCCGGTGTTGTTGGTCCCGCCCAGGATATTTTGGGCGAGGAAACTTTTACCCGCAAGATTACCGGTTCCGGTGAATGTGTCATGGTGATTTAGGGGAGTGTTGTGCAGTGGTGCCCACAGGCCCTTCAAATAGCCCCGGATCGAGCCATTGTGCGCAATCCAGATGGGACTCAGGTAGAGGCCGCCGTCAGGCCCGTTGGGATAGTTCATCTGCAAGCCACCCATGTTGGGAATGCCTCCCCCGATGGAAGATTGGTTGTTGCCGTTGAGATACATGGAGGAACCTGCCCCCACGCCAGAATTCACCACCCCACCACCATTGTTGGTGAAGTTCAGGGTAAATTTGGACACTGGTACGGAGCCGCCCACACCTGTCCAACTGCGATCCATATAGTGCCCCGCCATGGTAGAACCGCTGAGGAGCCAGACACCAGGATATTGCGGCAAGCCCCCAAAGTTTTCGAAGGCATTATTGCCGTTGTTCTGGACATTGCGCCCGATCAGAATGGTGCGATACGCATCGCTCGCCTTGAAGGAGAAGATATCGCCAAAAGCAATGGCCATGGGCCCGAAGGGATTCAAGTAATCCCCGCTGACAGTGAAAAGGTAAAAGCAGGTGGGGTCCGCCACCAAGGTCCAAGGGCGTGGCGTGGTGTCAGAGGTCATGCTTTTGCGACAGGTCACAGCGCCAATCCCCAGGGCGCATTGGGCACTGGTGGGAAACTGGCCCGTGCCCGTTCCTAATCCCGTAGGCGCTTCAAACCCGGTGAGATAGGCCTCTTCAGGTGTGGATCCGCTCACCGTGGCGGAATCATCCACGAACAGAGAATTTCCTGTACCCAGCGTGGGCGACATCTTGTAGACGCGCTGATTCGTGCCGGTATAGGCAATGGTCCAACCGGCTCCGACTTTGGCCCCGTAACCGTTCACGAGACAAGAATCCAGCAGAGCCACCAGGGAACCGGCGGTTCCCGTCAGAATGGGGGCGGATGCATCGGTGCTTTGATACACATTAACGGTGGTGGTCATGATCAGGATTCCGTGGCGGTAGAGGAGGTGGTCAATTCCGGCGTTACCCCATTGGACACCGCAATGCCGGGTGTGATGGGGCCGGAATAGAGCAGCGTTCCTGCTCCGGTGGCGGCCACACCAATGCCCCAGAAAGTTTCTGTCTCTGATCCGGCAGTGGCCGCAGGAAAGACAAGGGTGGATGCAGGACTGACACTATTGCCGGTCACGGTCCAGCCAACGGCGGAGCGCGCCACCGCCACGCGAGCATAGCCAGTGTAGGCTGCTTCACTAGTATTCTGGAATCCCGCCACACCGGGGTCCGCCGTGTGCAGGCTGATGTAGAGGTTGGTCAGTGGGGAGGTCGCAGCATTGTCTGCGAGGTTGGCAATGGGTGTTGACTGGAACAAGAGTTTCAGCAGATCATTGGCCCAAGTGGTGGTTTTACCAGCCATGAGTGAGTTCTCCTTGGTGGATTACGGGGTTACGGGTTACGGATTTGGAAACGACTGTCTGAATTACTGCAATGGCAAGTAACTTCTGATGAGAAAATCGGAATTCAGTAGGGGGCAAGTACGGGGATCAGACTGGTTACAGCCAGTTACTGATGTTAGGGAGCGGCGGCATTGTGGCAGGCAATCTGGTTACATGCATTTCCGCATCGTGCCATTTCCGGACGGTCAGGTGTACTGGTGGGAAGGCTCACTGTTCGGCCTTTGCTGCCGCTCGGCAGTTGATTCAACACAGGCAGCAATTTGCAAGGAAGCAGTCCTCCAAAGATCACAAAATTTCTCACACATTCACCGAAGCTGAGGCACAATACTGCCGGAGGATACACAGCAAGGAACTACCCGTGAGTTACTTAAACTAATTAGCTTCTATAGAAATCAGGGTGACTCAGGACTAAGGCACAGTATTTTTCTGGTACGTTGCATACTGCACTTGTCACATATAACATTTGTAATTAGGAAGCTATTTCAAGGCTAACCAAGGGGGATGCTGGTCATAGTCCAGCGATTGCTATGGCAAACGAGTTTGCTGTCTATAAACGTACACTGCTGGAGCAGCATGCTATTCGTTTCCCAGACCAGCGCCCCCTATACAGGTACAGACTCTCAGACGAACAATTCACGGCGCTGGAGTCTTTACTGCAGGGAAAAGTAAGGAAATATCTTTCTCATGTGCAGCTTGGTGACGTTGCCTGTAATGTCATTGACTTTCCAGGACTTTTCGTTCTGTACGCCTCCGAGTGGTGGCGCAGACGCTATGATGGCACTGGTTGGTCATGGGAACCCATCTTACGTGCCCTCGGTGCTCCTGCAGATGGTTGGAATCAAGCGCAGCGCAGCCAATGCGTGTCAAAAGGACTTCAAGACTGGAATCTGAAGCTGAATGGCAACGCGGGCTATCGTTACCTCGGAACTATCGCCTTGCAGGGCGGTTTGCCTATGCGCTTGCTTGCAGAAGCTCACGGAGCCTTGGGCAACGTACTTGTCCAAGTCCTCAAGTTGGCTTCTGGCGGAGCGTCGATTGTCGACATCAAGGGTTGGGTAGCGAGCCTCGGTGGGCTGTTACCTCGCACCTATCGACAGGACGAAATCTATACGTTGTTGGCCGAGGTTATTGTTACCGTCCTGCAGTTGAAGGAAGAGGCGAAACTGACCGACGCAGAAACCGCCATTGCTTCGTTAAACCAAAAAATCCCCAACTGGAGAGACCGATTCCCTTTGCCCGTTGAGGCGGAACAAGCACAGGGCCTAATAGAAAAGCTCATCAAAGGTGTGATAGCGGTACCTGCGATTCGCTCATCACTCATACTCCCTGTAGCCAGAACGCTCGAACAAACAGGGCCCTCAAGCTGGCAGGTACAGTCCTCCATTGAGCTTCCCTCGTCGATAGGCAGCACTAATCTCGCGAGACTCTTCAATCTAGACGAACAGGAGCTACCTGGCTCCGGCGCGCTAACGCTATCGGCGGGGTCAGTTTCGCAACAGGTATCGCTCCGAAAAATGTTCGGGCACGGGTCGTTTAGAATCGAGCGCCAGCCATGGGTCGTTAACGGGTTGGGCGCCACCGCAGAGCACACGTTGACGCTGTCGGCTGCAAACGGCTCGACTTGGTATACGACAGCATCACGCGGAGACCTGCTAGACGATGACTTGCCATGGGTTTTTGAAGATACAGGTAATCGCCTGAGTTTTGCGAGACAGGGCAGTGGCGCCGTTGCAGCGATAGAGGCAGTCATCGCGGTCCCAAGTGGGTCCCGCGTAACACATGATGACGACTCAAGCTCATGCAATATCGGGCGTCTTTCTGAATCCGGACGGGCCTTATACAAAGTCCGCGGAACTGCTCTGATTGAAGTCGGAGGGGAAGCGCTATTTCGAATTCGCACCGGACAAGCAAATGCGAAGGAAGAGCACTTCGAATGGAAGGGCCCTCCCCGTATATGGGAGAGATTCGTAAAACCTGACGTTGCATTTAAGGGAACCCCGAGTCTCTTTGTCGTCAGGGGGGATGGTGTTGCGGAGCGGGCACAGGGGACGGTGGCATGGCGAGCGCTTGGGGGCGCGCCTCTCGCGGCACCACGTGGGCCAGTAGAAGGCCGATACCCCGCCACAGGACCAATTCAGCACCGGGCACAAATGGTCGTTCTACCGGAGCGCGCAGATATTAGATTCGAGTTCGGCGATTCATCGAACGGTAAAGTGCGCTTTGTTGACTGGGGGGCGATTGCAGTGGAATCGGCCACCCCCGAGGTCGAGCTGAATTTCCAAACGGAAAACGGCGATTTAAGAATTCTCCTCGAATCAAAGAACCCGGTTCCCCCAGAGTGGTTTGAACTTGACGTTTTGTGGCCAACGTCGACCAGGAAGGTCAGAGTCCGGCTTCCGTACCCCGTTGAGGGCGTCCGCGTATTCGACCATCGCAACAGAGAAATCCAGAACAATGCACTACTGGCTGTGAATCAGTTGGCAGGACTCCGACTGCTGGCATTGCTGGGTGACGGATTTCCCCGGCTGGCGCTCAAATTTGAACTGAAGGCTGGCGACGGTAAAGAGCGGACGATTGAGCGTTTCATCCACCCGGCCAGCGGCACACTGCATAGTGAAATTCGATTGCAGGATTACGCTGAGGACATTCAGAGACTTCTGACCACCTCTGAAGAGCAAGACGCCTATGTATTGACTAGCTTGCGAATCAACAACACCACCGGCATCAAACTCCGAATTTCCCGTTACGCGTGCCTTTTGGAACGCGCTGGGCCCAGCATTCAACTGGACGCGCAAGGGATGGTGTTGGCAGACCATGAAACCTTATCAGCCTTGTCTGTCAGGGCCACGCGTCTTGACGCTGCGGACGAGGAGCCAATCCTTTTAATGTCTATCGCGTCGGAGGGAGTCGCAACTGGCAGTTGGGCCTTTAATCCGGACGAGCGCGAAGCAGGCGCATGGCTGATATATCCCGAGGAGAGGTCCAGCCTTCCATTCCGTCCAACGCTTTGGACCGTGCCTGGGGATACCTTCTATCGGACCCGGCTGGAAGAAGCGATTCGCAAAGCAGACCTCGATGAGCGAGTCAGCGCGCTTGATGCTGTCATTTCTTCGATAGCGGAGGATTACCTCGCGCCGGACTGGAATGGTTTCGAACAATTGGTAGCCCAAGTGGGGCATCTCCCCCTGCAGGCACTGGATGTTTGGCGTCGTTTCGCCCATTCGGTCAGCGCGATGGCGGCACTTGCCTTGCGATTCGGGCCGGTGACACATGAGTTTATTCTTCGCTTCGGCTCGGAACTGCCATTCATGTGGGAACTCGTTCCATATCAAGCATGGCGTAAGGCCATCACCATGGTTCTCGGGCAGTGTGTTCAACAATTCGGCGATGAAACGGGAAGGCTAGTAGCGGTCAGCCACTTGAACAGCCGCATCGACGGATTGTCCGGACGCTACCCAGCAATTACAAACATGCTTCATGTTGCAAAGGCAGAAGCGCTTGGTGAAACGCAACGTGAAATTGCGATGTTCAGCAACCCGCAGTCGGCAGCCATCTTCAGTGCCATGTTATTCGATGGGGGAGAAAGCATGGTGCAGCGTCTGATGCAAAACCACACGGATGAAACTTGGCCAACCGGTTTTCAAAGCCTGACAGCCTGGTCTCGAAATGACCCGGACGTTGCCAAGCTCCTGAGTCCGGAACCCCTAGGGTTTAGGGATAGTGTAGTGAGCCTCCCCATCATATTGGCCACGCGGGTCATGAACAATCTCACCAGCGAGTGGCTGCACAGCTCTGAACACATTTACTTGCTTCGGGAACATCAGTCGTTTGACCAGGATTGGTTTACCGAAGCCTACAACTACACCGTAGCAAGATGCCTGGGCCTGGGTCTTGTTCAAGAACCTCAATGACGACCAAATACTTCTCTAAGCTACTTCCGCACCTCAGTCGCTCATCCAAGCAAGCTGCCATAGGCCAGCTTGGTTTTGCGAACACGACACTGCGCCGTTACCTGAATGAAGCATTCGATAACGGTTTGGGTGTTCCCGGAAACTTCGTCGGCGACCCGGCATTTGAGGCCATGTTCGGTTGGAAATCGTCTGACCAGACCATGGAGCAGCTTGCTGGCACTCTCCTTACCGAAGATTTGGTGTTAGCGATGGACTCGCCGCCGCCCGAACTGGCAGGCGATTACCGTTTTGCATCCGACCAAAAACCATACACCCACCAGTTGGAGGCGTGGAGGCTACTCTCGGAATCTGAGCCCAAGTCTGTCGTGGTTGCAAGTGGGACAGGGTCCGGGAAAACCGAGTGTTTCATGGTGCCCATCCTGGACCGCCTTGTCCGTCTGCGCCAGGAGAATAGCGGCAAACTTGTGGGGGTTCGCGCGTTGTTCCTCTATCCGCTCAATGCGCTGATTAACAGCCAGCGTGACCGCTTGCGGGCCTGGACGAACGAATTTGGCGACGACATCAGATTTTGCCTCTATAACGGCAACACTCAGCAGGAATTGCCACAGGCCGATAGGGATGCCCATCCCAACGAGGTATTGGACCGCAAGCGGCTGTGGGCTTCTCCTCCGCCCATGCTTGTGACCAACGCGACGATGCTTGAATACATGCTGGTTCGCACGCAAGACGCTCCGATTCTCAACGCCTCGCAAGGCAAGCTCGAATGGGTCGTCTTGGATGAGGCACATACTTATATCGGCTCGCAGGCCGCCGAAGTTGCGCTGCTTATCCGACGTGTCCTCCATGCCTTTGGTGTCACGTCCAACCAGGTCAGATTTATCGCGACGTCTGCAACGATTGGAGACCCTAACGGAGAGGCTGGCCAAAAGCTCAAGGCTTTCCTCGCCCAAGTTTCCGGTGTTGACCCGAGCCGGGTACATCTGGTCGCTGGGCAACGACAAGTTCCCGCTCTGCCATCCAAGCAAAAATTGGAGCTGGAATCGAGTCTCGACGAGCTTGCAAATATCGAGGCTGGCCTTGAGACAGCGCCTGCACGTTACGAAGCCTTGTCTTCTTCAAAAGCCGCGGTTGGCATAAGAGACTTGTTCGTTGGCAACAAGCCGGTTGCGGCACTTGGTGAGGTGGGAAAGCTTGTCCCAGGCACCGGGGAGAGTCTTGAGGACCAGCAGTCACGAGCGCTTCAATGGCTTGACCTGCTGAGTGGCACACGGGACACCAACGGCACCCCATTCTTGCCGCTCCGAGGGCACCTCTTTCACCAGACGCTCACCGGAATCTGGGCTTGTTCGGACCCAGACTGCTCAGACCAGCATGAGATTCTTCGAAACAAATTGGAATGGCCTTTTGGGCAGGTTTGGCTCGAACCGAGGCAGCATTGTTCATGCGGCAGTCCAGTTTACGAGGTCGTGACCTGCGACTCTTGCAGAACCGTCCACCTCCAGGCAGCCGAACGACACGGAAAGCTGCTGCACCCTGCGACGCTGGCGGCAGTCGATGAGTTTGAACTTGAGGTCGAAGCAGAGGCTGAGCCAGACGGAGAAGAGAACCTCGCTGATGAAGAAACCGCAAACGACCCGCCCGTAGTGCGCCAAAACCGTGTTCTGGTGGTCAATCGCGGCCTCCCTCTAGTGGATGCGGTAGGAGTAAATAGAGACACCCGCGCGATTTCGGATAGACCAGACGAAACGCATACCTTGAAACTCCTGGTAAATGAGGAAGGCGAAGACGGGCTCACATGCCCTGCGTGCGGTGAAACGGAAGTTTCTTACAGAGGATTGTTCCAATCCAGTCGAATCGGTGCGCCATTCTTACTCGGAAATATCCTCCCGCTACTACTCGAATATGCGCCAGACGGGACAAAACCCAGTGAACACCCGTACCGTGGGAGGAGGCTACTGACCTTCAATGACAGCCGGCAGGGGACAGCCCGAATTGCGGCACGACTCCAACAGGAATCCGAGCGCAACCGTATTCGTGGGCTGGTCTACCACCAGTCCATTCTGCAAGGTCAGCAGCAGGCAGGGCACGATGCTGAGAAAGTTAGACAACAAATCTCGGGGCTGGAGGCAGCCAAAGCACTGACCTCCGAAGCCGCAGCGCAGCAGGCACTAAATCAGTTGCTCAAGCCGTTGTACGAGCAGCTCGAGGCGCTACTCCAGCCAAAACCCGTCGGTTTTGAGGAACTGGCCCGCAGCCTCACCAATCAGGGTAAAGACTTCGAGCTAATGCTACGGCAATACCGCCGGTATTCTGCAGAGACGTTTGGCAGCACATCGGGCCCCATGCAGTTGGCACAGATGTTTCTAGTGAGGGAATTTGGACGCCGCCCGAAACGGCAAAACAGCTTGGAAACCATGGGCCTTGTGGCCGTGCAGTATCCTGCCCTGAGCAACGTTGGTACCGCCCCCCCCGAATGGACGGCCTCGGGACTGGGCATTTCAGATTGGCGTGATTTCCTAAAAATCACCTTGGACTTCTACGTTCGCGCTCAAGGCTCCATCACCTTCCCTGACGAATGGCGTAATTGGCTCGGAATGCCATTTGCGAAATCGTGGATTGTTGACCGGGACGCCGAGACCGTAGCTCCCAGGCAGAGAAGATGGCCTCGTGCCAAACGCAGCCGTTATGGGACCTTGGTGAGATTGCTGGCCTATGTTTTCCGAGTGGATGTGGAAAACGAGTTGTCGCAGGATAGGATTGATGCAGCCCTGCTGGCTGCATGGAACGAGCTAATCCGCATCGGCCTTTTGGTAAGGGCTGCGGATGGCTTCATGCTTGACTATAGGGGCATTGCTTTTGCGCCCATAACAAAGGCGTGGGTATGTCCGGTTACCCGTCGGTTTCTCGATACCACCCTTCGGGGCGTGACACCCTATCTCCCGAGAAATGCTTCGCCAGCAACGGCGGACTGCCAGCCCTTTAACCTACCCATTTACCCCAAACCCTTCGGTGGACAGATTACGGATGAGTTGGCACAGATTGAGGAGGCGAGAGCCTGGATTTCGACTCAAGATGTAATTGCCGCTGCGCGCGAGGACGGCCTCTGGACAGGTTTAAATGACAGGGTCATAGAACTGTCTCCCTATTTTGTGACGGCCGAGCATTCTGCCCAACAGGACTCGGCGCAACTCGATAAATATGAAAAGGATTTCAAACGCGGCGACCTGAATCTCTTGTCATGTTCCACAACCATGGAGATGGGTATTGATATCGGAGGTATATCGGTTGTCGCAATGAACAACGTGCCCCCGCACCCTGCCAATTATCTCCAGCGCGCCGGCCGTGCCGGGCGCCGGAAGGAGTCCCGGTCTCTCTCTTTGACGCTGTGTAAAGCCAATCCGCACGACCAGTCGGTTTTCTCAAATAGCCGTTGGGCTTTCGACACCCCGTTACCGGCTCCAATCGTTTCGCTGAACAGTCCGGTCATAGTCCAGCGGCATGTAAACGCCCTCGCGCTCGCCAGCTTCCTCGCAGAGTTTGTTTCGGGGCAAGATTTCACTAAGCTCACCTGCGACTGGTTTTTCACGGGTACGCCGTCGCCCTCGGACAAGTTTCTGAGTTTCTGCCGTGGCTATGAATCACAGGCGAGGCCACTTCTTTCCAAAGGTCTCCAGCAATTGGTCAGACACAGCGCCTACGAAGGGATTCCGCAATCAACCATCATTGAGTATTCGGCGGATGCCATGGATAGCGTGGCTTCGGAATGGAATTCAGAGTGGTCTGCCTTGCTTCAGCAGGAACAGGAAACACTCGGCGGCGGAAGAGAAAGTCCCGCACATAAAGCCCTCCTGTATCAGAAAGGGCGCACGGGGGGCGAGTATCTTCTTCGTGAACTGGCGACCCGTGGTTTTCTGCCGGGCTATGGTTTCCCGTCCCACATAACCAGCTTCGACAACCTGACAATTGGTAGGTACAGGCAAGCGCTCAACCAGATAGCCGGCCGAGAGGACAATCGATACCGTAAAAGGGAATTGCCGAGTCGAGACCGGGTGACTGCTCTCCGGGAGTATGCCCCTGGCTCGGAAGTCGTAATGGACGGCCTTATGTACCGGTCGGCGGGCATCACCCTTAATTGGCACATTCCTGCCACTCAGCAAGATGCGAGTGAAATCCAAGAAATCAAATTTTCCTGGCGCTGCCATCACTGTGGCGCCAGCGGCTCTACTCATAGCTTGAGTGGCTGCCAAACCTGCGAAGAATGCAGCGGCGACATCAAGCCTAGCAACGTCCAGAAATTCCTGGAGCCGGCCGGGTTTGCCGTTGATTTCTTCAAGGACCCGACAAACGACGTCACGACCCAGCACTTCGTCCCTGTTGAACAGCCGTGGATTACTGCCCGTGGGGAATGGCAGCCTCTAGCCAATGCGGCGTTGGGCCGGTTTAGAACAACCTCGTCCGGGCACATCTTCTACCATTCTGACGGCATTCACCGTCAGGGCTATGCGATATGTCTTGCATGCGGGCGGGCGGCCCCCATGCTGGGCTCAGGGGATTTGCCTCAAGAGTTTGCCAAACCTCATAAGAAATTGCGCGGCGGAAAACTGGGGGAATCTGATTGCCCAGGGAGCAGCCAGGCATGGGCGATTCAGAGAGGCATCTCTCTGGGCCACGAAGCCCACACAGACGTATTGGAAATTCAACTCAAGAATGAGGTTGGGCTCTGGATTAAGGACTCGGTGACCGTGCGGACTATAGGGATTGCCCTGAGAGATGCGCTCGCAGAATTGCTGGGCGTTCAAGCGAGTGAGCTCGCTTGCGACATAAAGGAGGCGATTCCCGAGGAAGGAAAAGTCTGCCAGTCGATTCTCATATATGACCGCTCCGCCGCGGGATATGCATCCAGTGCATCCCGTCATATCGAGCAGATGTTTCGCTTGGCCAGGAATAGGCTTCAGTGTAAAGCGAACTGCGACAGCTCATGTCCGCACTGTATCCTCGATTTCGACCAGCGCTTTGCTTTTGACGGCATCGATAGATTCTCGGGATTGGGGGTTCTTAGCGACGCCTGGCTGAACATGCTCCGACTACCGGACGAGTTAGCGCTTTTCGGTGAGGCCTCGCAGCCCGAATACTGTGGATTGAATGAGGCCATTCTCCGTGAACGTGGCCAGCGAGACGTACGGAGCGCTCGGCTGTTTTTCAGCGGACGCAATGCTGACTTGGGGCCCTCTCCACTAAGGCGCTTGGCGTATCGTCTCGCTGGAGACGGGACCCGAGTCGACTTGGTCGTAGATGCGGATAGCCTGAATCACATGGATGAGGCTGACAAGTATCTGCTGGCAAGCCTTGCTGACCATCCGGGAATCACCATTAGCAGTGTCCAAGTTTTGCCGGGGGCGAAGGAGGGGGTTGTGCTTGCCGAGGTTTCCAACGCTTCGGGCACGACGCGCTGGGGCGTTGCTGAAGATGAAGCCCTTGAAGCCGGCGCGGCCTGGGGGAGCGCGAAGTCACCCCTGGTTGTAGGGAAATGTCTGCCTCCCTTGACCCTTGATGCCTTGCTCCAACATGAGTCCGCTGAGTTAAGGACTAAAGGCGTCAGCCAAGGTGACATGGAGCTCGAAGTGAGCCAAGAACTGAATGGCCCAATTCAAGGGTTCGGCAAGCGGCTTTGGGACATGCTCACCGAGCACCACAAATCCGCTTCCATGCTCTTGCAAAGCGAGAATGAGGTGATTGCAGACGTTACGTACAGCGACCGCTATCTATGGACGCCTGTTGCTGCGGCTTTGCTCGTGAATATGGTGGAAGCCTTGCGTGATACGGTGGGACAAGATAGGTGGGACTCGTCCAAGGTAGCTGTCAGAACGACCTATGAGCACGACCAGAAATATTCCGGCTATCCAACTATGGTCTGGAATGACTGGAAAGACGGCCAGACGAGAGATGCGGTGCTGCGCGGGGCATTCGACTACATAGGGATTGATGCTGTCGTTCAATCTGACTCAAAAGCCAGTTTGCCGCATGGACGCTCCCTTGAGGTCAGCTTCAAGTCACGAAAGACACTGACTATTCGCTTCGACCAGGGCGTTTCATATTGGAAAGTCCCGATGCTGCACGGCAACCAGCGCAGGCAAGCCGGATTTGGTTTCGAAGGTGATGCGAAGACGCAAGGTGCGAGCATCGCCGTCATGCGCCTTCCGATAGCAGGGTCTGAACTCCCAACAGAAATCTTCGCGAAGGTGCGCGAGTAACGGCTCTAGCGGGCGGAGATAGTGTCGAGCCAGTTTTTGTAGCGGAACTTTGAGAAAGAAATGCCCCGATGACTTTGTTTAAAAGCTTTGCACCAAGAATCTTGGCACTCCAAGACGGCATGACAACTTCGCCCTCAATGCTGATTGGCTCTGAGGGGCGTCGTCATTTGTACTACATTCCATTCGAATTCGTGAATCACGATGCTCGCCTTGTCGTGGTGGGAATTACGCCTGGCAATAACCAGCTCTCAATGGCATACAAGACAGCTCGGCCACTAATCGCCCGCAGGGTGAGTGAGCAGGAAATACTCAGAGCCGTTAAGAAAGAAGCGTCTTTTGGTGGGGGAGGGGTAAGGCCGAACTTGCTTCGCATGATGAAGCACTTCGGATTCGCCAAGCTTTTGGGAGTCCATTCCGAGGAATCTCTGTGGGGCGAGAACTCTGGCCTCATGCACACGACCTCGGTGGTACCTCATGCGGCCTTCATTGGCGACAAGATGTTTGCAAGTTCATTTGACGACGTGTTGCGAAGCAATCTATTCAGGACCTGCTTCGAGGATTATTTCCTGGAGTCGCTGAAAACCATCAATGCCTCTGCCTATTATGTAGGCCTTGGTAAAACACCCGCCGCGGCTCTCGACTGGTGTGTGTCTAAGGGCGTGCTTAAGCCGAATCAGGTTTTGGGTGCATTCGCCCATCCATCAGGCTCTGGTGGAAGCACAGTCGACTACTACTTGCAGGTGAAGCGCCGAGAGAACATGAAGCCAAATGACCCAGTGCTAAAAGGTGGGCGAGCTGAGTGGTTGGATGCCGCCTACGCCCGCATGAAACAGGCAGCTGGGGCCCTTGCCTTTGCCTAGTCGCGGGGGTTACGCGGGGTTTGCTCGGATGGCTGTTTGTTGCAGTATTGCTGCCTCTGATGAATCAACTGCCGAGCGGCAGGAAAGGCCGAGAAGCGGGCACCCATAGAAAACAGTCTGATTGTCTCCAATGGATCGCTTGCTGTACAAGGCGGACGGCTGCATTCTTAGAAGTGAAGTTTAACGGCAGAAATGGGCACGAACCAGTATCTTCAAATCCATTCATCCCCTCACGGCTTCACCATCTCCAGGGTGAGTTTCTTTAACTCCCAGAGTTGATACATAAAATTGTTGTAGTCCTGGACATCCTCGCCAAAGCGCACCCGGTAGTACCAGGTGTAACTCGCACTCACCAGAGATCCTGTGGCCGGGGGTACCGGGAAACTCAGCGTATTGGGCGTGATCAGACTCCAGACGGCAGGCGAGTAGACCTGAACCCCACCCACGAACACCTGCAAGGTGGTGGCGTCCACATAGCCCACCGGCTCGATGAACCCGCCATAGGATTTAGTCAGAGGATATTCGGTGGTGAATCCATCTCCAACGCCAAGGTCATAGCCTGATACCGTGTTGGACTCCGCAGGATCGGCAAACAGGAAGGTATCGAAACTGCCTGTGCGCGCCAGAAAGAACCCGCACAAGACTTGCAGTTCTGCGAATCCCTGGGTTTCGCGCAGCAACTCGTAGGACATTTCCCATTTCCAGAGGGGATAGGCGGTGTTGGATACGCGTGTTTCCCGCCCCGAGGTGTGCTTCACAATGGTGGTGTGGAACTGCGGTGACTTCACAATGTTCCACTGCAGGCCAGGAAGCGTCGGGAAGATCAGGTTGCTCATGGTGAACTCCGCAAAGGGCGGCAGGGGGTAGTCATAGAGGATTTCAAAGACGATTTGAGAGACGTGGGCGTTGGGGTTGTCGTCCACCAGGATTTCACCGGCCACCTGGGTCACCCGGGCGTGTACAAACTCGTAGAGAATTTCCACCGAGAATTGGGAGGCCCGAATCCGGGGATCATCATCAGCCAGGATTTCGGCCAGTAATTGACTGAGGGTGGCGGCGGGGTTGTCGTCGGCAAGAACTTCAGCCGCGAGAGTGCTGATGCGGGCAGCCGGGATCCCTGCAATCAGTACCTCGGTGGTCAGTTGGGCGATGCGGTTGGCCATGGCTCAACTGATGACTTCGTAGCCGATCTCGAGGGCATTCACATCGCTGGTCACCCAACTGGCCCCGGTCGCCGGATTCACCGCAAACACATCTGATAGATACTGGTAACTGGTGCCTACATTCTGGGTCGCACCTGCCGATTGAACCGTGCCGGTTTTGACCAGATTGGCGATCTGGCGGGTTCCGGCATCATCCTTGCGATAGGCGCCCACCACGCGTACCCCGTATACCGTGGCCCCTGGGGGCAATCCGGCCACTGTGCTGAAGAGATCCACGGCGCCAATGGTCGCGCTGCTGTTGTAGGTCTGATCCCCATCCAGCCCGTCCTCGGACACGGCGGCATAGTTGGTGAGGGTGTAGGTGTAGCCGATGTTGAGTTTGCCACTGGTGATGGCTGGGCCTGGAGGCAAAGGGCCGGGAATGGTGGGAGGGGAG